>CALAEC010000121.1 GCA_937890785.1 uncultured Actinomycetes bacterium | reverse complement strand
TGCTCGAGGAGGCGAAGTTCATCAGCGAGCCGAGGGACAGGACGCCCACCAAAGCCCAGGTACCCCAACGCGCCATCGCCGATGGGATCAGCGGCACGTCGACGCCGCCTCGGGCCAGGACCACGAGAGCCGCGATCAGCCAGAACACCGTGGCGGCCGCACTGGCGACGCGCAGTCCGGCAGGCAGCCGTCCCGAACGGCGCCCGCCCCACGCCGCCTCGCCGAAGGGCGCTCCCACGGCCAGGGCAAGCTGGAAAGCCGCGATCAGGAGCAGGCCGGCCGCGGTGATCAGCGCTGGGGTCCGCATCGAGGGGCCATTATCGTGGCTGGGGGAGGGGAAGGATCGAGTCGGCGAACGGGTTCGAACGAGCGATGGCCACGGAGACGCGACCGTATCTGGTCCTTCGGCCCGAGGATCACGTGGTGCTGGGGGAGAGCGACTTCGGCATGCCGGGCCTGCGGGCGGCCGAGGCCATCGGGCCGTTCGTGCCGATCCAGGCATCGGGCCCGCTGATCACCGTCCACGACTCGGTGGTCGAGGCCAGGCTCGGCATCGGCCATCACCCCCATCGCCTCAACGAGCGGCTGTTCTACATCGAGGAGGGCCAGCTCGACCACGACGACGCGCTCAATGGGATCACCGGGCACATGGCCACCGGCGACGTGGGCCAGTTCACCGAAGGCCGCCGGGGGATGCTGCACTCGGAGTGGAACCACGGCGACGTTGACACGAAGGCCTACATCTTGGTCTACAGCACGGATCCGGTGCCCGAGCAGACCGCGTTCAACGCGCTCCGCGACGCCGACGCGCCGCGGTACGACGAGGGTCTCGGCGTGCGGACCAAGGAGCTGGTTGGCCCACGCTCGCCGCTCCGCGTGCACGGCGACATCCGGCTGTTCACGGATTCGCGACTCGACCCCGGCGCCGAGCTCCGGATCGAGGCCGCCGAGGAGGAGGGCGCCGTGGCCAGCGTCCGCGAGGGCCAGGTTCGGATCGAAGTCGGCGAGCGCCTGACGCCCGGGACCACGCTGGTGCTGCCGCCCGCGGAGGGGGGCCGGATGCTGGCCCTGGCCGCCGAGGGGCCGGCCCGAGTCATCCGGGTGGTCCATGGGCCGGGTCACGGGTTCGTCCGTGGTCAGCCGATGGCCCGCCGGGGCGGCTGAGAAAGGAGAAGGCGATGGACGTACTCGACGTGGCGGCCCGAGCCCGTGAGAACGAGGCGTTCCGGCGGGAGGTGGTCACCGGCAAGCACTGCCAGGTCGTCCTGATGACGATCCCGGCCGGCGGAGAGATCGGCGAGGAGGTCCACGACCACGTCGACCAGACGCTCCTGTTCCTGGAGGGCCGGGGCGAGGCCATCCTCGACAGCCACACCGCTCCCGTCCAGCCGAACACACTCGTCGTGGTGAAGGCCGGCACCCGGCACAACTTCGTCAACACCGGCGAGGGACCGCTCCGGCTGGTGACGATCTACGCCCCACCGGAGCACGAGCCCGGCACGGTCCACATGACGAAGGAGGACGCCGAGGCCGCCGAGCGCCGCTGACGTCCGGGGTCGCTCAATAGGGGACCGGCCGGGGCCGATTCCCAAGGTGAGGATGGGCGAGCCGGCCGGTCAGGAGGTCGTGGGCGGCCCGGAGATGCAGCGGTTCTCTCGGGCCCTCTCGGCGTTCCTGGGAGTCGTGCTGCCGCCGATCGAGGACGTCGTGGGGGGCCGGGGAGGTTCCAGCCCCGATCGGCTGGCCCTGGCCGAGGCCCACGCCATCGTCTCCGCGTTCGTCCCCGTCGACGGGTCCCTCAGCCATGAGGAGGTCGCGGCCCTCCTCCGCGCCGGCGCCGAGCCGGCGGGACGCGTCCCGACCACCGCGGCGGAGCGCGCCGAGTTGGCGCGGACGCTCGAGCACGGGCGAGTCATGGCCGGGGCCCGGTCGGTGGCCCTGGCCTGCTGCGCGGTCCGCGACGCCGCCGATGGCGGTGTCCGGGGCCGACGCTACGTCCGCGCCGCCTCGGAGCTGGCCGCGGCAACGTGCGCCCTCGACGGCACCGTCAACGAGGAGCGGGCCGAGGTGCGCGCGTTCGAGCAGCGGCTGTTCGATGAGCTGCAGGAGGATCTCCGGCAGGCCGAGCACGGCGTCCTCAGCATCGAGCTCCCGGCCACGGGGCTCGGGCCGGCGCCCGTGTCGCAGACGTCTCGTCCGGTCGACACAGAATCGGTGGAGGAGGCCCTGGCCGCCCTGGACCGGCTGATCGGCCTCCGGTCGGTGAAGGAGAAGGTCACCACGCTGACGAACCTCCTTCGCGTCCAGCAGCGCCGTCGGGCCCTTGGCCTGCCGGTCCCGACCCACTCACACCATCTCGTGTTCGTCGGCCCGCCCGGGACCGGCAAGACCACCGTGGCCCGGCTGCTGGGACGGATCCTCCGGGCGCTGGGGATCCTCGACCACGGCGAGGTTCGAGAGGTGGCCCGGGAGGACCTGGTGGGCGGGTACCTCGGCGAGACCGCCCTCAAGGCCGACCGCGTGGTCGACGAGGCGCTCGGCGGGATCCTGTTCGTCGACGAGGCCTACACGTTGGCCCCGGAGAACCCCATGGACTCGTTCGGGGCCGAGGCCATCGCCACGCTGGTGAAGCGGATGGAAGACGACCGGGACCGGTTCGTGCTGATCGTGGCGGGGTACGAGCGGGAGATGGCCCGGTTCCTCGCCTCGAATCCCGGGCTCGCCAGCCGCTTCTCGGAGACCATCTCGTTCCCCCACTACGACCCGGACGAGCTCGAGCGGATCCTGGGCTTGTTCCTGCGGGACTCAGGCTACGAGCTTGCTCCGGAGGCGCGTCGGCGCGTCTCGGAGGAGCTGCGCCTGCGGTGGGACCAGCGGAGCAGGGACTTCGGGAACGCCCGGATGGTGCGGAACCTGTTCGAGGACATGCTGGCGGCGCACGCCAACCGCGTCGCCGCGATCGAAGACGCAGACGCGGCCATGCTCTCGCGCATCGAGCCCGGCGACGTCGAGTCGGCCATAGCTCCACGCTGAGGTGTTCCGGCCCGATCGGCCGGGTAGACAAGAGGGTCGTCCGCAGGCCACCATGAGGGACTCCCATGAGCGACCGTGATCCGACCGTGCCTGACGGCGGCACGTCCGAGCTTCCGCCGGCCGGGGCCGAGCCGATCTCCCCCAGGGAGCCGTCGACCCCGCCCCCGCCGGGTGGGTATGCCTCGCTGGGCCGCTCCCGTCCCGGCATCCCCGGCGGGCTCATCGTCATCGCCGTGGTGATCTTGGCGGCGGGCGTGGTGATCGGCTTCTTCATCGGGCGGGCCGGCAACGAGGAAGCTCCGCCGGTGCAGGAACAGGTCGAGCAGGGGACCGGCGACGGCCAGGGCGGGGGCGGCCGGCAGGCTCGCCGGGAGCGCCGGATGGCGTGCCGGCAGCTCGTCGACCTCCAGACCTCGTTGATCGAGCTGCAGCGCCAGGCCATGGCGAACCAGATCGAGGTGACAGAGGCCGTGATCGCCGAGGACGCCGAGCGGATCGAGGCGCTCACGGTGTCCGGCGAGGCCCTCCAGGCGCAGATCGGCCAGACGGAGCAGCAGGTCGCCGATGCGGCCGAGCGCTGCCGGCCGGGCTAGCTACTTCACCAGACGGCGGCGGAGCAGGTTCAGCGGAAAGACGAACAGCAGCGCGGTGATGCCGACGATCCATGCCGCGGCCAGGATCGCCCCGCCGACATCGCCGGTGAGGGTCAGGGCCCGCATCAGGTTCACGGAATGGTGCAGCGGCATGAACCACGCCAGGACCTGGGCCCACCCCGGAAGCCCGCTCACCGGGAAGAAGATCCCCGAGAACAGGAACATCGGGGTGATGAACAGGGTCCAGTAGTACGTGAAGTAGTCGATCAGCGGGATGATCGCGGTGAACGTGAGGCCGATCACCGAGAACATCATCCCGATCAGCGCGATGGCGATCGGGGTGAAGATCACCAGCGGGGTGTGGACCACGCCGAAGCCCGCGGCGATCAGCACGAACACCTGGCCGTAGATCAGCGCGCGGGTGGTTCCCCACAGCAGCTCGCCGAGGCCGACGTCCTCGATCGTCAACGGCGTGGCCATGGCCGCGTCGTACACCTTGCCGAACTGCATCTTCACGAAGCAGTTGAACGTCACCTCGAACGACGTCCCGTACATTGCCGCGGTCGCCGCCAGCCCGGGGGCGATGTAGTCGATGTACTCGAAGCCCAGGACCTCTCGCTCCAGGAAGGCGCCCAGGCCGATGCCCATGGCCAGCAGGTAGAAGAACGGCTCGAAGAAGTTCGGCAGGATGTTGACCCGATAGGTCTTCCGGTAGATGGCCGCGTTCCGCTGCCACAGCCGCCACGCGGACCGCAGGCGGACATCGGGGATGCGGACCAGGGGCGTCCGGGGAGCCCGGGTCACCGTGGTGGTGGAGGCGCTCATTCGAGCAGTCCCCGTCCTGTCAGCTGGAGGAACACGTCCTCGAGCGTGGCGCCGCGGAGCCACACCGAGCCGGGATCCGGCACCACGCCGCGAACCTTCGCCAGCAGCGCGTCGCCGTCGGCGGTGTAGAACAGCCACCGGTCGGCCAGCCGCTCCACCCGTTCGGCCAGGTCGGCCAGGTCCCGAAGCCCCCGGGCGGCGTCCTCGTCGGGCTCGAACACCTCGATCACCTGCGGCGAGGTCTCCCGGGCCACCAGCTCACGGGGCGGCCCCTCGATCAGGATGCGCCCCTCGTGCATGATCACGAGCCGGTCGCAGAGCTGGGCCGCTTCGTCCATGTAGTGGGTTGTCAGGACCAGCGTGACGCCCTCCCGCTTCAGCGACCGCAGCTTCTCCCACACGAGGTGCCGAGCCTGCGGGTCGAGGCCGGTGGTCGGCTCGTCGAGGATCAGGAGCTCCGGCTCGTTGATCAGCGCCCGGGCGATCAGCAGCCGTCGCTTCATGCCGCCGGACAGCCGGTCGATCCGCCAGTCCCGCTTGTCCTGGAGGGCCACGAAGCGAAGGAGCTCCTCGGCTGCCGGCGCGGCCACCCGCCGAGGGATGTCGAAGTACCGCGCGTAGATCAGGAGGTTCTCGACCACCGAGACCTCCTCGTCGAGGTTGTTCTCCTGCGGAACCACGCCCATCCGCCGGCGGATGTCTCGGCCGCGGCTCGATGGGAGGCCGAGAACGGACAGCTCCCCGTCGGTCGGCGGCGAGGTGCACGAGATCATCCGCATCGTGGTGGTCTTGCCGGCGCCGTTCGGCCCGAGGAAGCCGAAGCACTCTCGCTCCCGGACCTCGACGTCCACCCCGCGGACCGCCTCGAATTCCCCGAACCGTTTGGTGAGACCGCGTGCCACGACGACGCTCATGACGGGGAACCCCTCACTCCGGCGAGTCTAGCACCGGCCTTCCGAACGACCTTCAGCGCATGCGGTAGTCGCGGCCGCGGCGCAGCCTCGCCGTCGCGGCGGCGCCGCGGAAGAACGCGGGGAGGACCACGCGGGCGAACCGCCGTCGTTCGGCCACGCCGATCACCCCGGCCACGGCCACCGGAATCCATCCCGCTGGAACGCGGTCGGCCCAGAACCGCCACAGGATGCCGGCCCAGGCCACGGCCTGGAGGACCATGCCCGGGAACGGGTTCCGCAGGAGCACGAACGCGGAGCCGAAGACGGCGAGGACGCCGACCACGACGGGAACGGGAAGGGAGCCGTCGATCCCGAGCCCGGCAAGGACGCCCGCGCCGACCAGGACGTCGGCCGGCAGGTCCCACTCGCCGAGCCGCGTGCCGCCGCCGGCCGCCGCGGCGAACGCCCCGTCTAGCGCATCGGTGACCCAGGCCACGGCCAGGGCCACGGCGGCCGCGGTCAGCCGGCCGGTGCCGACCAGCCAGGCCAGCGAGAGCGCCAGCACACCGCGCGACACCGTGAGGAGGTCGGCAGTCAGGGCCATACCGAGACGCGGTCGATCACCGCCGCCTCGAGGCGGTCCGGCACGGGAACGACGCCGAGTCCCGGACCGTCCGGGACGGCCATCATGCCGTCGGCGTCGACGACGAACGGTTCGGTCACGTCGTGCTCGAAATAGCGGTCCGAGGCGCTGGTGTCGCCCGGGAGCGTGAAACCAGGGAGCGAGGCCAGGGCCACGTTGGCGGCCCGGCCGATCCCGGTCTCCAGCATCCCGCCCACCCACAGGGGCACTCGGGCTTCTCGAGCCAGGTCGTGGATGCGGAGCGCCTCCGTCAGGCCGCCGACCCGCCCGAGCTTCACGTTGATGATGCGGCAGGCCCCGAGCTCGACGGCGCCGCGAGCGACCCGGGCCGAGGTGATGGTTTCGTCGAGGCAGATCGGCGAGGCGATCCTCCGCTGGAGCTCGATGTGACCGAGGAGGTCGTCCTCCGGGAGGGGCTGCTCGATGTATTCCAGGGCGAGGTCATCGAGCGGGAGGATCGCGTCGGACGTCTCCAGTGTGTACGCGGCGTTCGCGTCGACCGACAGCGGCGCCTCGGGGAACGCCGCCCGCACCGCACTGACCGGCTCGACGTCATGGCCCGGCTCGATCTTCAGCTTGACGCGACGGTACCCGGCGTCCAGGAACCGCTTCACCAGTTCGAGGAGGTCGTCGATCCGCTCCTCGATCCCCAGGCTGACCCCGCACGGCACCCTGTCCCGGACGCCGCCGAGGTGCGAAGCCAGCGAGACGCCCTTCGCCCGAAGCTCCAGGTCGGTCAGCGCCACCTCCAGGGCGGCCGCGGCCATCGGGTGGCCCCGGACGCCGGTGGGCTGCCCCGCGAGCGTCGCCGGGATCAAATGGTCGCGCAGGACCAGCCAGGCGCCGTCGTTCCACTCGCCGGAGTAGCGAGGGGCTTCCATCGCCGTGCACTCGCCCCACCCCTCGGCGTCGTCGGCGCCGATGGCCCGGACCAGCACGCACTCCTTGTTGGTGCTGGTGCCGAACGAGGTTCGGAACGAGCGCTTCAGCGGAAGCCGGACCCGCACCAGCTCGATGGCGGCCAGGCCCGCGCTCACGGCCGCTCCAGCACGTACGCGCCGTCGCGGAGGAACCCGGTGGCGAGGTAGCCGGCGGCGAACAGCGACTCCAGGGCGTCGGCTGCCTCGTCCCGCAACCGGCGGGCGCGGTCGGGATCGTTGTCGCGGAGGTCGTGATAGTCGGGGGGGACCCGGACCAGCTCGACGCCCCGTTCCGGCGGCTCCGGAGGTGATCCGGCCATGGCCTTCTCCACGCGCTCGGAGGGGAGGTCCCAGCGGATCTCCAGCCGGTCGGACCGGTCGCCCCGATTGAAGGCGTCGTCCATCGGCCCGTAGTAGTCGCGGTGGAACGCCGTGCCCACGGCGGCGAGCTTGTGGAGGTTGAACCGCGCGTTCCGGGCCACCATGGGGTCCATCGTCCACGTCACCACCTCGATCCCTCGGGCCAGGCACCAGTCCCGCTGCGCTCGCTTCAGCTCGAACCCCACGCCGCGGTGCTGCCCCTCGGGCGCCACGCCGGTGATGTGGGAGTGGAGCACCGGCCGGCCGGCCTCGGTGAGGCCGATGAGCCCGACCAGGGCACCGACCAGCTCGTCGCCGTCGAACGCCCCGAGCACCTGGCCGCCGTGGGCGGCCATGGCCCGGAGCAGCGGCGCGCCCATCACCCGCCGCTCCTGCCAGATCCGGTCGAACAGCGCCGACGCGGCTCGCACCTCCTCGAGCGACTGGAGCGGCCGGACGTCGACGCCGTCACCCATCGGCCAGCAGGTCCGCCACCAGCCGGGCCACCATCTCGGCCCGCGGCGCCATCTCGTCGATCATCACGTGCTCGTCGCGGGCGTGGGCGCCGGCGCCGACCGCGCCGAGCCCGTCGAGCGTGGGCACGCCCAGCGCCGCGGTGAGGTTGCCGTCGCTGGCCCCGCCGACCTCGGCGGCGCCGACGTCGTAGCCGAGCGCCACGAGCCGACGGTACAGCGCCTCGGAGGCCTCCCGCTCCAGCGGGCCGCGGTTCAGCCCGCCCGTCACCCGGAGCTCGGCGCCGTCGAGGCTCGGCCGGAGCGCCGCCATGGCCGCGTCCACGCGGTCGGCTTCCTCGTCGGTCCACATCCGCACGTCGACCGTGCACCACGCCGATTCCGGGACCACGTTCGCCGCGGTTCCGCCCCCGAGCATCGTCACCGTGACGGTTGTTCCCGCCGCAGGGTCGGCCAGACCGCCGATGCCCTCGACCTGCCGGGCCAGCTCGACGGCGGCGTTCACGCCCTCCTCGGGTGCCAACCCAGCGTGCGCGGCTCGTCCCGTGACTTCGACCCGGTACGTCCCGGTGCCCTTGCGGGCGACCTTCACCGCCGTTCGCGCGGCGGGCTCCAGGACCAGCACCGCCCTCGCCACACGGGCCTCGTCCTCGATCAGCGGCCGCGACGTGGGGCTGCCGATCTCCTCGTCGGCCGTGAACAGCACCGTGACGGGCCCGTCCGGCACCTGCCGGAGGGCCTCGACGCACTGCACGATCCCGGCCTTCATATCGAAGGTGCCGGGACCGCGGGCCACGCCGTCGTCGACCTCGAACGGGAACGCCGCCAGCGTCCCCGGCGGCCACACGGTGTCGAAGTGGCAGAGCAGCAGCACCGGCCGGTCGCCGTTGCGGCGCCACACCCGGTGCGCTCCCGCCGGCGTCGTGCCGGTCCCGAGCACCGTTCGGCAGAGGTCGTCGATCACCCCCGCGCACCGCTCGAGGCCTTCGGGGTCGGTGGAGAAGGACTCCGCCTCGACCAGGAGGCGGAGGGCCTCCACCATCTCGGCGCGATCCACTCAGACCTGCCGGCGCATGATCCCCAGGTCGTACAGCAGGGCGGCCACCGTGCCACCGATCACCGGCCCCAGGATGTACACCCAGACCCCGGTCAGCTCGCCGCTGACGACGGCCGGCCCGATCGACCTGGCCGGGTTCATGGCGGCGCCGGTGAAGGGCCCGCCCATCATGATGTCCATGGCGATGGTGAACCCGATGGCCAGCCCGGCGATCTTGCCGAACGCCCCCTCCGGGTCCAGGGCCGTGGCGAACACCACCCACACCAGCAGGAAGGTCAGGACGGCCTCGATGGCGATGGCCTGCCAGTCGGTGATGCCGGAGCTGACCAGCGGCGTGCCCAGCGCCACCGGCTCCCACGCGCCGCCCGGCAGGAGGAGCCGAAGCCCCACGGCACCCAGGAGGCCACCGGCGATCTGGGCCACGATGTAGGCCAGCGCCGCGCCGGTGGTCATCCGCCGGGCCACCCACGCGCCCACCGTCACCGCGGGGTTGAAGTGGCCTCCGGACACGTGGCCGACGGCGGAAACCATCACGCCGATGGCCAGGCCGTGGGCCAGGGCCACCGTGATCAGGCCGGCTCCGGCGACCCCTTCGCCCACGGACCCGGCCGCCACGATCGAGCCGGCCCCGATGAAGATCAGGGTGAACGTGCCCACCACCTCCGCCAAGAGCCGCTGGGTCATCGGCCGATCCATCTGCTCCCTCCCTCCGGTCGTCGAGGTCACTGGTACCGGGGCCCGCCGAGGGTGTCAAGCCGGATCAAGCACGGGGCTGCGGGAGCCGATGGTCTGGGTAGGCCACTCCCCTTTGCGCCCCGCACCCGAAGGTGGCAAGATTGGGAGTCCAGACGTCCGGGCCTTCGGGCCCGGGCACGGCGGCGGGGTGACGCGGGCACACCCCGCCGCCACCCTTCGTGGGCGATGGTACGCTGGAACTCTCCGGGCGCGTAGCTCAGCGGGAGAGCGCTCGCCTCACACGCGAGAGGCCGTAGGTTCAAATCCTGCCGCGCCCACCCT
>CALAEC010000120.1 GCA_937890785.1 uncultured Actinomycetes bacterium | reverse complement strand
GAGGCGATCCGAGATGCGACGTGACATCCGGCCCGGGGCCGTGTTCCCGGACTACGAGCTGACGGACCATAACTGGGGCCGACCGTCGGTGGAGGATGTCCGGCGGGACCTACAGGAACTGTTCCGGAAGATCCGTCCCGACTGGGACCTGTCCGCTGACGGGCTCCGAGAGGCCTGGGAGCGAGGGGAGAAGGACCCGTTCTTCCCGTACGGGGAGCGTCTTCGGAGGTCCGCATGAAGGCGGAG
The DNA here is from genome assembly GCA_937890785.1 of uncultured Actinomycetes bacterium. Classification (GTDB taxonomy): domain Bacteria; phylum Actinomycetota; class UBA4738; order UBA4738; family CALAEC01; genus CALAEC01. The sequence goes on along the minus strand of CALAEC010000120.1, from coordinate 9,596 downwards.
CCCGTGTTCGGGACAGCGCTCGAAAGGAGGCCCCGGTTCTGAGCAGCGTGACGGCTCCCCGGCTCGTTATCGCCGCGGGCCTTGTGCTGGTCGGGACGATCCTGGCGGGCTCGATGCTCGCCGGCGACCGTCCCTCCGAGACGGAGGGAACAGGCGTCACGCGGCCGTCCCGTCCCGAGCGGCTCAACGAGACGCGGGGGAATGCCGGAGCCGTTCCCCCGGGACCGGCCACCGTGGACACGGATCTGATCGTCCCCGGCGGGCCCCCACCCGACGGCATCCCCCCGATCGACGAGCCGAAGTTCCTCAGCCCCGCGGAGGTGCAGCTGGTGGCCCAGGAGCCCGTGATCTCGGTGGAGCTCGGTGGCCAGTCCAAGGCCTACCCGGTCCGCATCCTGATGTGGCACGAGATCGTCAACGACCGGATCGGCGGCGAGCCGGTCACCGTGACGTACTGCCCGCTGTGCAACACGGGGATCGCCTTCCGCCGGCCCATGATCGATGGCGAGCTGCTCGACTTCGGGACCTCTGGCCGGCTGTTCCGCTCCAACCTGGTGATGTACGACCGCCAGACCGGAACGTACTGGTCGCAGGCGACGCTCGAGGCCATCGTCGGTCCGTTGGCGGGGCGGCGGCTGGAGTTCATCCCGGCCCAGATCGTCTCCTGGGGGGACTGGCGCGCCGCCCATCCGGGCGGCCGGGTGCTCTCCCAGGACACCGGGTTCGACCGCGCCTACGGTCAGAACCCGTATCACGGGTACGACTCGCCCCGGAATGACGATCCCTTCCTGTTCTCCGGGGATCCTGATCCTCGCCTTCCCGCGACGGAACACGTCCTGGGTGTGGACGCGTCGGGCCGGCAGGTGGCTTTCCCGTACACGGGGCTGGCTCGGAACTCTGTGGACGGCCATTCCGTAGCACAGTCGCGAGTCGGCAGCCAGGAAGTCGTGGTCTTCTGGAAGCGAGGAACGGCATCCGCTCTCGATCAGCCGGAGATCGCGGCGTCCCGGGACGTCGGATCGGCGACGGCATTCGACCCTCGGTTGGCCGACAGGCTCCTGCACTTCACTGCCGCAGCGGGGGGCTTCGTCGACGACGAGACTGGGAGCCGGTGGGACCTGTTCGGACGAGCCGTCGCTGGACCGCTCCGCGGATCTCGCCTCCAGGCCCTCCCGGCGGTCGATCATTTCTGGTTCAGCTGGGCCGCGTTCTTCCCAGACACCGAGATCTACCGGAGCTAGAGATGTCGTTCCTGCCACCGGCCATGCCAACAGGTCACGCGGGCAGAGGACTCCTCATGGGGGCGGCCCTCCTGTTGACGGCCTGTGGATCGGTAGCGGCTCCGTCCGCAGACTCTGGGGCCCGGCCGGCGATCCTTCTCCCGAACGACAGACTGGAACTGCCCGAGTTCGGCTTCGAGGAGTTCCAGACGCTGCTCGGTCAGTTGCGGGGGATCCCTGTCGTGGTCAACGTCTGGGGCTCCTGGTGTCCGCCCTGTTTCGTCGAGGCGCCGGACCTTGCTCGGGTAGCGCGGGAATTCGAGGGGCGGGTGCAGTTCCTCGGCATTGACATCCTGGACAACAGGCGGGCCGCCAGGAAGTTCATCCTCCGGTTCGACTGGCCGTATCCGAGCGTGTTCGATCCGAACGGCGAGATCCGGGATCGCCTCGGCTACATCGGCCAGCCGATCACGGTCATCTACGACCGTCGTGGCAACATGGCGTTCGAGTGGACCGGGACGGTCACCGCGGACCTGCTCGAAGCCGAGATTCGCAAGGTCCTAGACGTCTGACCCTCTGAGCACCACACCTACCATCTAACGATTCAAGACCTTGGACGAGCGCGGGCCGATCAGGATGGCCGGTCGGGCTTCGACTCCCGCTCGGATAGCAGATCGTCCAGCGAGGGCTTGCGCTCGCCTTCCGTCTTGGCCAGGGCCTCCTCGATGGCAGGCTTGAGGTCGCCCGCCGCCGCAAGCATCTCCTCCAGCGACTTCCCGGCGCTTCCCTTCAGGCGGATCCGAAGCGCGGCCAGCACCGAGGCGTGACGGTCCGACAGCCCATGGCTGACCTTGATCTCGGTCAGGGCCTCCTCCGCCCTGGCCAGGAGCTCCTCGTCGTCCATGGGCCCAGTCTGCCACCGGTCGGGGCGGCGCACATTCCTGATCCCGAACCTCGCTCGGGGGCATGCTCTCCAATCGCGAATCCCAGGCGGGCGCCCCACGAGAACCCGATGTAGTGGGCTCGTTCGATTCCCAAGGTGTCCAGGATCGCGGTCGCGTCGGCAACCCGTGTGCTCAACGCGTAGGAGGCAACATCGTGGGGCTTGTCGCTGCGGCCTTGGCCACGGTGGTCGGCGAAGATGAGGCGAAAGTCCTCGGCGAGGGCCTGGGCGAGGGGAGAGGCCTCCGCGTACTCCAGTGGATCGGTGAAGCCAGGATAGACAAGAACCGGTGGGGCGCGACCTCCCGAATCCTCGAAGTAGGTGTGGACGTGGTCTATGGGATTCGTCGCGAAGGGCATGCCCTGCCTGCACGCGCTCCACTCTGAGACGTCCGGCAGCCTAGGCTACTCCCACCCGGAAAGGACCACTCCGCGGCCAGTTCAGCTGGCTCCGTCGTCAAGCGACGTGAGCTGTCCCGATAAGTCCCGCGGGGGACCGTTCGTACCCTCAACCCTGGAGACGAAGGATCGTTCCGTCGGATCGAGCCGCCCACACGCCATCTCGATCGGCGGCCACGGCCACGGCGCCGGGTCCGACCTTGACCGAACCGGTGATCCGGGTGCGGCCCGGGTCGATGCGGAACAGGATCCCGCCGCCCGTGTCGAGCACCCACACCCCGGTCCCGCCGGCTGTGATCTGGGAGGGAACACCCGGTACCGGAATCTCATCGGTGATCGTGACGGTCTCGGTGTCGATGCGAAGGACACTGCGGCTCGCAGCATTGACCACCCACACAGCTCCTTCGCGAACCGCGAGGTCCGTTGGGCTCACTCCCACCTGGGTCGAGAGGGTCGCGGAGGCGGTGCGGGCCTCGATCCGCGCGATGGTGCCGGGAAGGGGTGGAGCCGCTTCCTCCCGGCCGCGACCGAGACTCCACACGGCTCCCTCACCGAAGGCAAGAGCGACGGCAGGGATCGGGCCCTGAGCCGTTTCCGTCACCTCCCCTGTGGAGGGGTCGCGTCGCGAGACCACGCCCGTTTCCGAATTGGCGCTCCACAGGGCGCCTCCTCCGAATGTGACGCCGACATGTTCGCCGCGATCGAGGGGAAATGTCGTTAGCCCTTGGCCCGCTGGGTCGATGCGAACCACCGCCGGGCTGACCTCCGGCGGGCCGCTTGCGAAGCCGGTCTGAACCCATATCGAGCCTCTCCACGCGGCCACGCCGCCGGGCGGTCCCAGGCCGTCGGGGAGAGGGATCTCGTCGACGACCTCACCGCTCACAGGATGGAGTCGGCGGAGCGTCCGGTCTTGGGAGCTCACCACCCACACGCCCTCCTGGGTCACGGCCATCGCCGCAGGGCGGACCCCGATCGACGCAATCTCGACGACGCGTGGCTCGTCGGCAGGACGGGGTGCTGGGCGGACACGCTGGAACGCCCTGACCGCGAACAACGTTCCGCCGGCGGCCAACGTGAGCGTCAGGACGCCGACACCGAGGCGGCGGTTCCGTTGCCGGCGGCGTCGTCGGCGATGGAGTCGCTCGATGCCTCCCGGCGAAAGGACGAAGCGCTCGCTTTCCCGCTCGAGCGTCTCTCGAAGGTCACTCATCCGCGCCCGCCAGTAGTCCTCTCATCTTCGCGCGCCCCTGCGATGCAAGCGCACGGACGGTGGCCGCCCGCACCCCAAGGAGCCTGCCCGCTGCCTCCGAGCTGTATCCAAGGATCTCTGTGAGCACGAGGGCCGCACGTTGCCTCTTTGTCAACTGCGCCAGCGCCTGGGACACCATGTGTTTGGCGTCCGCCGCCCCGAACTCGTCTTTCGAAGGAGCAAGGCCCAGCATGCGTCGAGCTGCCAGAGCCGCCCGGCGAGAGCGTCGTCGAAACACATTGAACGCCGTCCGGTACAGGTACCCGGTGGGGTCGTCCAGCTCCCGCACTCGATCCCAGCGCTCGTACAGCCGTAGGAAGGCGTCCTGCATCACGTCCTCGGCCTCCTGCCGGTTGCCGGTCACGAGACAGAGCCTCCGGAAAAGGCTGTGGCTCTCTTGTTCGAAGAAGTCCTCGAATGCGAAAATCGTGTAGGTAAGCGGCAGGTCATGCCCGATGGCCGCCCCTCCCCCTCGCACCGGACTCGCAGCTGGCCGTACCTCGGACGACTCACCGGGCTCCTCCACGCACTGAATCTACACACTTCGAGTGCCCTGGGGATTCTTCTGGATGAGCACGGCCCGAGTCCTGGAGTTGGTCGAAGCGATGGAAGGAGGGAGGGGGTCATGATCCGAACTGTCGGCGTTCTCGCCGCCGCCACTGTGCTGGTCACCGCGTGCTCTTCCCCACGGGGTGATTCCACGCCGGTCGCCGAACCCGCGGCAGATCCGAGCCCCTCTCTGGACCTCTTCGGTGAACCTGCTGTCGATGGCCGTTTCGCGGTTGGGGATGGCCGGGAGCTCGCGCTCAGGTGCTGGGGAGCCGGCACCCCGACCGTCGTGTTGGAGACCGGTCACCCCAACCCCGGGGGGATCCAGGACTTCGAGGGGTCTTCGTTCGTCGGTGAGATCGGCGCACGAACGAGGGTGTGCGCCTATGATCGCGCAGGCACGGGGCTGAGTGATGCCGCCCCATCACGGCCCCGGAGCGCGGACGATGTCATCCGAGACCTGCACGCGCTCCTGACGGCGTCAGAGGCCGACCAGCCCTACGTTCTGGTCGGTGCTTCGTTTGGCGGCATGATCGTGACGTACTACGCCGCCCAGTACCCCGATCAGGTCGCCGGCGTCGTTCTACTGGACGTTCCGGCGCCTTCCGAAGAGCTCACACTGAAAGAGATTCCGGAGGTGGCATGGGATCACCCCGCCAATCCCGAGCATGTGGACGTCATCCCGGAGTTCGAGGGGAGGTTCGCGCGGGAGCCGGTTTCGTTCGACGCCCCCCTGGTCGTTGTCACGGCGACCGAGGGACAGTCGAGCGTCGAAGACCAACGCTTCTGGCTGCCCCTCAGTCCAGATGCACGACAGGTCGAGCTTTCGGGAGGACACGATGTGTGGGCCGACAATCCAGAGGAAGCCGCTGCCCAAGTCCTGGTGTTGGTCGAAGCGACGTAAGGGAGGAGCGGATTGCGGATAGCCGGTGTTCTCCTGGCGCTCATTGTGACGAGCGGCTGCGCTGGCAGCCCCGAGGGAACCGAGACGGAGAGGGAGCCCGAAGCGACTCCGGGAGCGGAGCAGCTCGTCGGCACGTGGGAACGAGAGACGCGTTGCCAGGAGATGGTGTCCGCCCTCGAGCGGGCTGGGCTCGAAAACTGGGTGCTGGAGTTCGTCGCCGGGAACGGGTTCATCCCCGCAGACGCCGCTCCGGGTGAGATCCCTGCAATCACCGATCCGGATCAGATCGCCGATCCCGCGCATCCCTGCAGAGGGGCAGTACCGCGCGTCCATTCACACTTCTTCACTCCAGATGGCGAGTTCGGATCCCTGGACTGGAACGGCGACCCTGTTGACGACGGCACGTATGAAATCGTCGATGACCACGCGTTCGCCATCTCGAAGGAGTTCCCCGAGGACGTCACGTTCAAGTTCACGCCCCGGGGAGACTCGATCATGTTTGATCCGGTGATCCCGGACTGTGCCCCGGAGTGCTTCGAGGCGGCGTGGAGCGTGGCGGTGGCGTATCCAGGGAGGACGTGGCGTCTTGTCGACTGAACACGCGTGCGCGCGCAATGGTCCGGGGGCGGAGGCCCCCCACAGGTTTCCCGGTTATCGGCGGCGAAATGGAGGTAGACATGCGTAGGCCGTTCTTCCTGGTGGCTCTGCTTCCGACGGTCGTGATGCTCGCGGCCTGCGGATCGCCCCCAGTTGAATCGCAGGCGCCTTCGGATGCGAGGCATTCTGACCCTGCCCTCGGGAGTGTGGCCACATCCAACGGTCGGATCGTGTTCATGCGCGGCGACCCATCGCAGGAGACCGGGGTCGCGTACACCGTGGATCCTGACGGGAGCGACGAACGGAGGCTGGTCCCCGAGGGGAACTCGGAGTTCCCTACCTGGTCGCCGGACGGCACCGAGATCCACGTCTTCTGCTGCGGCGACGGCATGGTCGCGCACTTCGTCGATCCCGACACGGGCGAGGTGGTGCGCGCACTCCCGCAGCCGGACCCGTCGCTGGAGCTCTACTGCGGAGGTTCCTGGTCGCCGGACGGCAAGCGGATCTCGTGCGAGGGGTTCGGCGTGGAGGCTCCGAGCCTCAACGGCATCTACACGATCCGCACATCCGATGGCGGCGGCCTGCGACGCATAACGTCGACTCCCGATGGCTTCGACGCGCCCGCAGACTTCTCCCCGGACGGCGAGCGCCTCGTCTTCACACGCTTCGTCGACGATGAGCCGGTCGGGGTCTTCGTGACCGAGCTCGACGGCTCCGGGCTCGTGCAGGTCTCGCTTCCGGATCTGATGCTCGACGACACGGGGTTTGCGGGGAGCTGGTCGCCGGACGGGAGCCAGATCCTGGTCGTCGCCCGCGCCTCGGAGGACGACCACAAGGAGATCTGGATCGTCGATGCGGACGGCGGCTCGCCGCGCCGCTTGGAGATGACACCGGCGTGCGGCGGGAGCTTCTCGGATGCATCGTCCGCGGGGTGTTACTCGCCGGAGTGGTCGCCCGACGGCTCGATGATCGTGTTCACGCGGTCGAGCTGGGACGGCAAGACCGAGAACATCTACATCGTGAACGCCGATGGGACGGGGCTGCAGCAGGTCACCGACGGCGGCGCCGACGACAACCCGGATTGGGGCACGTACCCGCCCGTTACGTGAGCTGAAAACGGAACGGCGCCCACTCCGGCAAGACGTGGGAGCGCGTGAGCTAAGGAGGAAGAGCCATGGTTTCGAAGCTTCGGCCTAACGCCACACAACTACAGCTCGCCTCGATGGTTGTGATCGTCTCCCTTGTGATGGCTGGCCTCCAGATCGTTGGCGGCGCCCGAGCATGGGCGAGCCACGTCAACTGCGGCGCCACGATCACCACCAACACGACGCTCGACGGCGACCTCGTCAACTGTCCGAACAACGGCATCGTGATCGGGGCAGACAACATCACCCTGGATCTGAACGGCCACACGATCGATGGTGACGGTCAGCCGTTCGAGCCGTGCCCCGAGAACGAGTTCTGCGACATCGGCGTACTCAACGACGGCCACGATGGCGTTACGGTCCTGAACGGCTCGATAGGCGAGTTCGGAGTTGGCGCGTTTGTCGGGAGGGCACGCCGCAACCGCGTGGTGGGCATCTCTTCGTCCAGGAACGTCTTCTTTGGCTTCGTGGTGGCCGAGTCGGCCCGAAGCCTGATCCGGAACAGTTCGGGAAGCGGCAACCTCGCTCCCGACGGGGACGGGTTGGGCCTGTTCGGTTCGCACGACGTCCGCATCCTCCACAACTCGTTCCGGCACAACCCGCTCGGCATCCACGTTGAGGACTCCGCCGGCAACCTGATCAAGGGGAACCTGATCTCAGGCAACGGTCTCGGGATCCTCATGCAAGCGGACCGAAACGAGGTCCGGGGCAACAGCTGCATGCGAAACGGAGCCTGCGTCATCGTGGGGCCCGGCGACCGAAACCTGATCGTGCGAAATCGTTCGTTTCGAGACCGGGGTGGCGTGTTCATCGAGAAGGGACGCGCCAACGTGGTCGCCCGTAACGTCGTCGTTCAGGCTCGCAAGGCGGGCATCGGGCTTGGAATCGAACGGCCTCCCATTGGCGGCGGTCACAACATTGTCCGCCGCAATCGGGTCAGTGAGAGCGGCGCCGATGGGTTCCTGGTCAACCAGACGGACGACCATAGCGTCCTGATGCGCAACATCGCCACAGGTGCAGGAGACGACGGCTTCGACGTGGAGAGCCCCTCGACGACGCTCACCGGCAACCTGGCGGTGCGAAACGTCGACCTCGGCATCGCGGCAGTGCCCGGAGTGATCGATGGCGGGGGGAACATCGCCCGGCGCAACGGCGACCCGCTCCAGTGCAGTCACATCTCTTGTGGGTAACCGGCAGCCCGCGTATCCGAGGTGGCCCGACGGGTTCTGAGGTGGACTCGGGACCACCACTCCAAGCGAAAGCGGCGTGACCGTGGGGACCGTCAGGCGCCTGCATTCGTCCTGAGCTTTGCCCGCACCTTCACCACGACCAGCCCGGACAGCAGCACCCCCACAACCGGGACGGGCCACGGCGAGAAGGAGGCCGCCAGGACCAGCACGACCACGACCAGGGGCGCCACCTTGCGGACCGGAGCCTCGCGGGCCCGCGCGTGCAGCAGCCACATGCCGATGAGGAAGATGGCCACCGGGACGGCCACCGCCGCGCCGGTCTCGCTCGGGCCGAGCCGGCCGTGCCCGGCTGCGCGGTCGACGGTCACGGCGAGCCCGGCCCCGACCGCGGCGGCCGAGGCGAAGATCGGGAGGTGCCCGTAGCTCCAGATGAACGCGGTGCCCGTCGAGGTGTCGAGCCGGTCCGCTGGACGATCGAAGTACAACCACCACATGGCGAAGAGGGTGAGCAGGCCGCCCGCGATGATCCCGACCAGCTCCGCGGTCAGCCCACCGTCGCTGGTCGCCGTCTGGATGGCCAGCGACGCCGCCAGGACCGATTCCCCCAGCACGATGATCGTGAACAGCCCGTACCGCTCGGCGATGTGGCCGCGATGCCACGGCGTTCGCCCCGCGGACTCGGCCCACACCGGGACCAGGAGCTCCGCGGCCGCGCCGAGGGGCGCCACCGCCAGCCACCAGCCGGGCGGGAGGACCACGGCCGTCACCCATCCGATCTGGCAGGCCGTCACGCCGATCGCGTAGCGACGCGCGGTGGTCCGTCGGGGCGGATCGTCCCGTGCGACCCGCAGCCACTGGGTCACGAGCACCAGTCGCATCACGACGTAGCCGAGCGCCGCGAGCCAGCGGTCGCGAAGGTCGAAGGCTCCGGGGAGCCCGGCCGCGAGGATGAGCGCCCCGACCATGGCTACGAACATCGACAGGCGATAGACCACGTCGTCGCAGTCGTAGGCCGAGGCGAACCAGGTGAAGTTCATCCATGCCCACCACAGGGCGAAGAACGCCACGATGAACCCCAGGACCGAGGTGGCCACCTCGCCCCTGACCAGGGCGCGGTGGAGGCTCTCCACCGCGCTGGCCACAGCCACGATGAACACCAGGTCGAAGAAGAGCTCGAGGGGCGTGGCCGCCCGCTCCGGCTCGGTGGGGTCCCGGGCGGTCATGGGGCCGGCCAGCCGCAGGCCGCCGGCGCCTCGCAGGCTGCGTTGGCTCACTGGGGCTCCCTCCCGGCTACGGTACCAGGGGTCGGGAGCTCACCGCCTCGCGCCCGCCCCGCAGGAGGTGATGCTCGGCCCATCTGGCCAAGGCCAGGAGGGCCGGCTCCAGCCCGCGGCCGGCCGC
>CALAEC010000119.1 GCA_937890785.1 uncultured Actinomycetes bacterium | reverse complement strand
TTGATGGCGTTGTTGAGGAACAGGACCTTCGCCGGCTCCACGATGATCGAGGCCAGCGGGAGGAGCGTGTTGTCGACCAGGAATTGGACGACGTCACCGGCGGCGTTCGAGACAACCGCGACCGTCGGTCCGATCGCCCAGTACGCGACGATCGCGAGGATCGCTCCGAGGATCCCCGCTGAGAAGTTCCCCACGAGCATCTCGAACCCGGTGCGGACCCGATGCATCACCGCCTGGTCGAACTGCTTGATCAGCCAGCCGCCCAGCGGTCCCATGATCATGGCCCCGAGGAACATGGGGGTCTGCACGACTTCCCCGCCGATCTCGGTCCCGATGAACCCACCGATGGCGACGCCCGCCGTGGCGATCGCCCCCACCACCGCGCCGCGTTGCCCATGGACCAGGTACCCGCCGGTGTACCCGATCAGGATCGGCAGCAGGAAGAAGATCATCGGACCGACGAGCTCGGCCAGATCCTCGTTCGGGGTCCACCCCGTGGGGATGAAGAACGCCGTGATCAGACCCCACGCGATGAACGCCCCGATGTTGGGGATCACCATCCCCGCCAGGAACCCGCCGAAGCGCTGGATCCTGGCTCGCATGCCCCCCGCCGCGACCGGCGGGGCCGGAACTGCCATAGACATCGCCCACCCCCTCATGGGTCAGCGCACCACTCGGTGCGGGCGCTCGTCCGAGCGCCGGTCCCTCCGTGGTTATCCCGTCCTCGAGGACCACCTCCTCACGCCAGCACCACCTCGACCCCCGCCTCCTCGAGGGCCTCCCGGTGGACCGGGAGGAGGCCGTCGTCCGTCACCAGCACGTCGACGTCCTCGATCGAGGCGAACCGGACGGCGTCCTCCTCCCCCACCTTGGTGTGGTCGGCCAGCACCACTACCTGCTGGGCCGCCCGACAGATCGCCGCCTTGACCGCAGCCTCGGCCGGGTCCGGGGTAGACAGCCCCCGCTCGGCCGTCAGGCCGTTCGTCCCGACGAAGGCGACGTCGAGCCTGAGGTCGGCGAGCTGTCGCAACGCCCATTCGTCGACGTGGGCCAGGGTGCGGCCGCGGACCCGCCCGCCGATCACGTAGAGCTGGAGGTTCCCTCGAGCGGCGAGCTCCAGCCCCACCGAGGATGCGTTGGTGAAGACCGTGAGCTCCCGGTTGGGGAAGATCTGCGCCAGGGCGAGGGTCGTTGTCCCGGCATCCAGCACGGTCGTCCCTCGCTGGGGTACGAACGAGAGGGCCGCCGAGGCGATGCGGCGCTTCTCCCTCGCCATCGACGTGGCCTTCTCGTCGACGGCCGGCTCGGCCCGGAAGCGCTCGATCGGGATGGCTCCGCCGTGCACCCGTCGGAGCACGTCGCGCTGCTCCAGATCCGTGAGATCCCGGCGGATGGTCTCGGGGGTCACCTCGAACCGGCCGGCCAGCTCGGTGACGTCGCCACGGCCGTTCTGCCGCACCAGCACGGCGATCTGCTGCCGCCGCTCCTCCGGGTACAGGTCTCGTTCCATGTCCGAGTGTGCCCGACTCCGTGGGATTATGCCCGAACCCGCGGTGCAGAGTCAAGAATCGGGCGAATTCGGAAGGAGGGAGGGCCCCCTCTCGGGGGCCCTCCCGCCGGCCGTCAGTCCACGAAGGGACCGTTGAATACCGGCGTCTCGCCGTAGGGCTTCCCGGCCATCAGGAGGTAGCGGGTGCCCGGAACGGCATCGGTCACCATGAACTCCTCCCCCTCGCCCAGGAGGACGAATTGGGCGGGCATGGCTCGGCGCCCGTTCGTGCCGAACGCGGCTTCTCCATCCAGCACGTACGCGAAGCCCTGGAACTCGGCCGGGACCGGCGTGGTGACCTGCCCACCGTTCGGCAGCTCGATGTCGAGGACCAGGGCCGGGGTCCCCAGACGCACGGGAGATCCCTCGCCGACCAGGACCCGGACCGTGGCGTCGCCCTCATGATGCGCCGGGATCTGATCCGGCTGCAGGACCTGGGCGCTGGGCTCGACCTGCTTGTCCTTGCGGGCCAGGTTCACCCAGAACAGGACGCTTCGCCATTCGGTGTCGCCCAGGCCTTCCGCCCGTTCCTCCGCGCCGATCGCCTCGGCGTGCCACGCACCCCGTCCCGTCCTGAGCGCCAGGAGCGCCCCCTTGGGCAGTCGGGCTCGCTCGATGGCTCCGCCGGGTCCGGTGCTGTGGCCCGTGCTGGCCGACCCCTCGAGGATGTACCACAGGTTGTCGAACCCCCGGTGGGGGTGCTTGGTGTCGACGTCCGCCATCTCCGAAAGCCGCATGCGGCCCTCGTGGACGAGGATGAACGGATCGACCCGTTCGTACGGAACCGATCCGGATGGGAGCGCCTCCAGGACCGGGAATCCCATCACCCGGATCGACGCCGCGTCCTCCACGTGCACGGCGTCTCGTCCCTGCGTGACCAGCTGCTCCTTCATGGCTCCCTGCTCCTTCCCGGCTCTGGGTGAGCCCACTCGACTACGAATCTCGTAGTTACTCGCGATAACGTAGGAATCCGCTACGATGTTCCCGATGGAGGACGTCCACGAGATCGAGTGCGACGAGGCCCTGACCGAGGTGTTCTCGATCCTGGGCAAGCGGTGGTCGGGCCTCATCCTGGGCACGCTGCTGCAGCGCCCGGCCCGATTCGGGGAGCTGGCCAGGGCCATCGACGGGATCACCGAGAGCATGCTGTCGACCCGGCTCGACGAATTGCAGCGTGCCGGGCTCGTCGAGCGAGAGGTCATCGAGGGACCCCCGCTCGCCACGCGCTACCGGCTGACCGCGGCCGGCCGCGGGCTGGAGCCGGCCCTCCTGGCCTTGGCCAGATGGGCCGAGC
>CALAEC010000118.1 GCA_937890785.1 uncultured Actinomycetes bacterium | reverse complement strand
AGCGCAAGGCGTAGACGCCCCGACCGGCCTTGACCACCGGGCCGTCGGGGCGTCGTGCTGCCCGGGCCAGCGCGGCCACCAAGCGCTTCCGGATGTCGGGCGTGGTGAACGGGTCCAGGTAGCCCCGCTGCAGCGCGATGTCCTGGATCACGGTCCAGTGCAGCGGCTCCCCCTGCTCCTCCAGCACCCTGATCGCGGCCTCCAGCTCGTCCATCGCTAGCCCGGGATCACGGCCTCGGCGAACGCCTCCACGGCCTCGTGGTCAAACACCGCGAACGGGAGCGAGCCCACGGAGACGATGATTTCCTCCACGCCCATGTCCCCGAACGCTCCCACGCGCTCGATCACCCGCTCCGGTGTTCCCACGAGCTTGTCCGCGCCCCACGCCTCGAAGGTGAGGCCGTCCAGTGCGCCCCCCGGCGTCCACCGCTGGAGCTGCCGCCACCGCGCCGCCAGATCCCGCTGGTCCTCGCCGACCAGCGCGTACAGGCCCACCGAGCGCCGGACCGTCCCCGGGTCCCGATCGTGCCGGCGGCAGGCCTCATCCAGCACCCGGACCCGCTCGGCGTAGTCCTCCGGCGTCCACGCCCACACCGTGTTCCAGCCGTCGGCCCACCGGGCCACCAGCCTGGCCAGCCTCGGCCCGCCCTTGCCGCCGACCCACAGGGGCGGCCCGGGCTGTTGCGCCGGCCGGGGCCGGCAGTACGCCTCCTCGAGCCGGACGTGCCGGCCCTCCCACGTGACGGGCTCCTTCTCGCCGAACAGCAGCGACAGCGTCTCGACCGTCTCCTCCAGCACCTCGAACCGTTCGCCGACCGACCGGAACCGGTAGCCAAACGCCTCGTGTTCGTCCTCGTACCACCCGGCGCCGAGCCCGAGGTCAAGGCGCCCCTGGGACAGCAGGTCGATGGTCGCGGCGGCCTTGGCCACGATGGCCGGATGCCGGAACCCCGCGCACAGCACCAGGGTTCCCAGCCGGACGCGCTCTGTCACCGCGGCCAGCCCGGCCAGGGCGGTGAGGGCCTCCGGAGTCCCGTACGGCTCGTCCGGCCCCCCATACCGGGCCAGCGAGAGGAAGAAGTGATCGGAGATCCACACCGAGTCGAACCCGAGCGCCTCGGCCCGGCGCGCCGCCTGCACCAGCGTCTCCCACGACACCGGCGCGCCGTCGGGCCGGGAGAAGTCGTAATGAGGCAGCGCCAGGCCGAACTTCACAGCAGGTCGATGACGTCCTGGGGAGTGGCGATCTCGGTCCCCGGGGGAGCCTGCATCCCGGATGGGATCTTCAGTCTGGGGTACACGCTGATGCCGCCGGCCAGCCGGACCCCCTGCTGCACGACGACCTCGTCCCCGAGGGCCACGAAGTCCTCGATCACGGTGGCTCTCGCCTTCGCCGACTGCACCTCGCTCATCGAGCCGACCACCGAGTTCCGGACGGTCGCGCTCGGCCCGATGATGGCGCCGTCCCGGATCTGGGAGCGGGCCACGTACGCCCCCTCGAGAACCTCGACGTCGTCGTCCAGGTTCGACTCCGTGATCACCACGCCCGGCCCGATCTCCGTGTACCGGCCGATCCGAACGGCGGGCCCGATCGTCACCAGGCCCTCGGCCATCTTCTCCTGCAGGCTCTTCCCGGTGAGGTCGTCCCGGAGGTGCAGCGACTCGGGCGCGATCCACACGTCCTGCTCGGGGTCGTACGGCGGCCCCATCAGCCGGCTCACGGACTCGAACCGACCGTGGAGGACGTCCACCATCGTCTCCACGTAGTCCTCCACGTTCCCCAGGTCGCCGATCCGCCGGACCGGATGCGCGTACACGGGGTAGCCCTCGGCCACCAGCCACGGCAGGAGGTCCTTGCCGAAGTCGAGCCGCTCGGCCCGCATCGCCTCGATCTCCGGCCGACGGGCCACCTCGCGGAGGACCCCGGTGTCGAGGAGGTAGAAGCCGGCGTTCGTCAGGAGCGGGAGCCGGTCGAACTCCCCCGGCTCCCGCACCCCGAAGTGGTCGCGGAGCTCGGCCAGCGTGGGTTTCTCCACGAACTCGAGGATCCGCGCCGTGGGGTCGGTCAGCATCAGGCCGTACTTCTCGGCCACCTCGGCCGGCGCCCGGGTCATGGCGGCGATCGTCACCGCCGCTCCGCGCTCGCGGTGGGCCCCGGCCATCGGCTCGAGATCGAAGTCGATGATCGAGTCGGTCGGGAAGACCAGCGCCGGGCGGTCGAGGTCCCAGTGCTCCAGGAGCCGGAGGGTGGAATCGGCGCTGCCCGTGGACGGGGCGTCGAACTTCACCGGCGAGTACTGCACGTCCACACCCAGCGTCTCCCCGTAGCCGATCAACACCTTGATCTGGTAGCGGTTCTCCTTGCCGTGGGCGATCAGGTAGTACTCCTTGATCCCCTCCGCGGACAGGATCTCCATCACCCAGCGGATCAGGCGGCGGCCGAGGAAGGCCATGGCCGCTTTGGACCGGAGGTAGCCGGGCGCCTTGAGCGTCAGGGGCCGGGCCCGGACCCCCTGCCCTCCGGCCAACCCCACGCCGACGATGTCGGCCACGACGGCATCATATCGAGGGGCCCGCGGGGTCAGGCCCCGGGGAACGTAGCCCGCTGGACCGTGCGTCCCTCTGCGTCGACGACCACGAGGTCCCGGGCCCCGGAGAGCTCGGCGAAGAACCGGTACCTGGAGTGCTCGCCCGCGCCCGATGGGCGGAGCCGGCCCACCTCGAGACGGCGGCCCGCCGGCGAGACCAGGAACGCCTCGTAGGGCTCGCCCGAGGACGGCAACCCACCGATGACGACCAGGGCGAAGTCCCGGCCCTCGTCGCCGTCGTACAGGATGGCCCGGCCGCCGGCCTCGCTCCCAGGTGCGGCCAGCGGCGCCGAGAGGACGGGGCCGGCCCCTCCGACGCCCTCCAGGACGCTCTCGAACCGCTCCGCCGCCAGTTCGGCATGCTCTCGGGCGGTGGCCGCGGCGTCCTCGGCCTGACGGACCCGGCCCGCCATCGCGCCCACGATCCCGACGGCAGCCACCCCGACGACCGCAGCGATCAAGAGAGCGGCACGGGCGGTGCGGCGGCGCGACCGGGCCGCCCTGCCGGCCACGGCGTCCACCACCCGCTGCTCCAGCCCGCCGGGCGGCTCGGCCGGCGAGGCCAGCGCCAGGACCGCGGCGCCCTCGGCCAGCTCCCCCGCCTCCTTCCGGCAGCCGGCGCACCCGCGCAGGTGCTCGGATACCACCCGCCGGCGGGGGGCGGCGAGCGCGCCGACCGAGTATTCGGCGAGCTCCTCACGCACCGCGGCGCAGTCGACCGTCATCCCTCGGCCTTCCCGTGGATGCGGCGAAGCTTGATCAGCGCAGACCGGAGACGGGTCTTCACGGTCCCCACCGGGATGCGGTCGGCCTCGGCGATCTCACGGGCCGTCCAGCCTCGGAGGTACGCGAGGTGGAGGAGGCGCCGCTCGGCCGCCGAGATGTCGCCGAGCGCCCGCCGGAGGTCCTCACGGGCCAGGACGGCCTCTTCGTCGTCGATCCCGCCGGCTTCCACCAGCTCATCGAGCCCGTCGACGGCCGTGGGCGTTCGCCCCGACTCCCGCCGCAACCGGTCGACCGCCAGGTTGTGGGCGATCGTCATCAGCCAGGTCGACAGCCGACCCCGAGCGGCGTCGTACCGCCCGCCCTTCCGCCAGGCCGCCAGGAACACGTCCTGGGTCAGCTCCTCGGCCGCCCCCGAGCTGCCCAGCATGCGGAGTCCCAGGCCGAAGACCGGCCGGCCGAACCGGCCGTACAGCTCCCGCACCGCATCCTCGTCTCCGGAGATCATCCGGCGCATCAGCTCCTGCTCCGCCTCGGGGGTCAGCGGGCCCGGGGGGTCGGTCACCGGGCCTCCCGTGAGGGTGATACGCGGCGCCGCGAGGGGGAGATTGTCCCCTCGTCCGTGGCCGCGGTCAGCCGGCACACCCCGCGCTCGGCGAACGGCCGGAACTCTCCCAGGGCCATCGGCGGCCGTATCCCTCCGAGCATCCCCTCGACCAGGCCCCGGTGAAGCGAGCACACCAGGTCTCGGTAGTCGTCGGCCAGGTCGCGGAAGGGGCATGCGCGGAGCGTCACCTCGACCGAGGCGCCGCTCCGCCGGAACCGGGGTTCGAAGCCGGCCTTGGCCATGGCCTCCTGGACCCGGGCCAGGTTCTGCCGGGCCGGCAGCCGGACCCCCGGCTTCGGCCCCCCCTGGGACACCAGGTACCTCCCCCACTCCCGGGCCAGCTCGGTGGCCCGGTCGATGTCCCGCTTCGTCCGGATGAGGCCGCACAGCATCTCGGCCAGGAGCCGGAAGTCCCGGCCCTCGTCCCCGACCGGCTCCACGGCCCGGTACTG
>CALAEC010000117.1 GCA_937890785.1 uncultured Actinomycetes bacterium | reverse complement strand
CCGCGGGCCGCCGAGGCCGGGGCGGCGGGGTACATCCCGAAGTCCGAGTTCGAGCCGGACCGCCTGGCCGAGGCCTGGGCGAGGGCAGGCAAGGGCGAGGCCTGATGGACGAGCCCGGCGAGCACGAGCACCTCCGGAGGATCCCGTTCTTCGAGGACCTCACGCCCGAGGACCTCGAACGGGTGGCCCGCATCGGCGAGGCCCGCACGTTCGGGGCCGGTGACCCGATCGTGGCCGAAGGGAGCGAGGGCCAGGCCATGTTCGTGCTGCTGTCAGGCCGGGCCGCGGTCGAGGCGGGGGGGAAGACCCACGACCTCGGGCCCGGAGACTTCTTCGGCGAGATGGCGCTGCTCGGCCGGAAGCCCCGATCGGCCACGGTCACCGCGGTGGAGCCCGTGGAGTGCCTGGTGTTCGAGACGATGTATTTCAAGCCATTCCTGATCAAGAACCCCAGCGTGGCCGTGGCCATCCTGGAGGGCGTCGTCGAGCGGCTGCGCGAGGTCCAGGAGCGGATCGGCTAGGACGCCACGGGGATCCGCCCCGTGACAGTGGTCCCCGAGCCCGGACTCGACACGATCGACAGGGTGCCGCCGAGGGCCTCCACCCGATCGGCCATGTTCTGGAGGCCGGCACCCCGGGGCGTGGTCGCCACGTCGAACCCGGCACCGTCGTCCGAGATCGAGAACTGCAGGACGCCGTCCTCCTCGTGCAGGCGGACCTGGACCGACCCAGGATCCCCGTACTTCGCGGCGTTCTGGAGCGCTTCGAGCACGCAAAAATACGCGGTGGCCTCGGCCTCCTGCGGGTACCGGCCGATGCCGTCGGGGTGGATCTCCACGGGGATCGCGGCCTTGCGGGCCTGGGCTTCCAGGGCAGCAGCCAGTCCCTGGTCGGCCAGGAGCGGCGGGTAGATCCCTCGGGCCAGATCACGGAGGTCCTGGAGTGCGTCCTGCGTGTCGGCCTGGAGCTGGTCGGCAAGCTCCTCCGCTTTCGCCAGGTCCTTCCTCGCCAAGGTCTTCAGGAGCCGCATCTTCACTGACAGCGCCACCAGTTGCTGCTGAGCGCCGTCGTGGATGTTCCGCTCCAGGCGCCGCCGCTCCTCGTCCTGCGCCGCCACCAGCCGCTGGCGTGAAGCCCGGAGCTCCTCGATCAGGCGAACGTTGCGAAGGACCAGTCCGGTCTGAGCGGCCACGTCCGCCAAGAGCTTCTCGATCGCTGGCGTGACGTCTTCTCCCCGCGGCATCCACACGGCTAGCGCTCCCAGGAGCTGCCCTTCGTGGGTCACGGGCAGGGCGTGCTCAGCCTCGGGGACCGGCGGCAGGTCGTCGCCGGCCAGAGCGATCGGAGGGCGCACGGCCCTGCCCTCCTCCGGCCAGGCTGCCTCGGGTCGCAGCTCGCTCCCCACCCGCAGCCACACCTCGGCCCGGGCCGCTCCGGTGCCTTCGCCCAGGACCCGGGCCAGGCCCGGGAGCGCGTCGACGGCCGAGTACTGGGATCCCATCCCCTGGGCCAGCCGGGACAGGATCTCGTACGGGGTGGCCCGCTTCCCGTACACCAGGCGGTTGGCAAGGTGCCGGGCCCAGACGCGAGCGGGCTGGAACGCCAGGGCGATGACGGCGGTGGCCAGGATGGTCAGGAACACGTTGCCGCGGCTCCCCACCAGGGTGCCGATGCCCACGACGATTCCGACGTAGATCAACGTGACGAACGCGGCCAGCGCCCCGTAGACCACGGTCTTGTTGATGACGACGTCGATCTCGTACAGGCGGTGCCGCAGGATGGCGATACCCGCACCGAGCGGGATCAGCAGCAGGGCCAGAATGACAAGGGCCTGGCCGAGGACCTGCGCGACCTCATTGTTCGGAAAGGACCACAGGACGCCGGCGATCGAGAATGCGGCCACCGCGACCGCACCGGCGTACGCGAGCCATTTGACCTGCTGCCGCGTCGGGCCCGAAGAGCGGCGGAGACGCACCACGAGCGCTGCCACGGATCCGATGAGCCCGCCGAAGCCGAAGATCCACATGAAGGAGAAGACATCCCAGAAGGCCTCCGGGCCGATCGAGTACGGATTGGTCTTGGAAATCACCGCGTCCTCGAGGTGACCGGGCGCGAACGCCTGCGCAAGCGTGATCCAGGTGATGCCGATGACAGACGCCCATGCCACCGGCCGCCACCGGGGGGAGGGAAGCCGCCCGTCGGGGAACAGCAGGAACACGAAGGTCGCTGGAAGATAGATCCCCGGCGCGAAGATCCATGCCCCCAGCCAGTCGAGGAACACGACCCATCCCGAGATCGTCATGCCGCTCCGGTCGATGTGGCGGACGACTTCCAGCGCAGCCTGCGAGATGGCCCATAAGAGAGCCGTTACCAGGAGGATCCAGCCGATGGCGTTGCCCGGCTTCCGGGACGCGATCAGCGATCCAACGGTAGCCGAGGCGAGGAGGAAGGCCGGAAGCAACACGACGAACACCCACTCCCCGACGGGGATGTTACCGAGGAAGCCCAGAACCATGCCTCCGGAGAGCAGCACAACCGCGAATCCCCACAGGGACCACGCGATGCGGGAGGCGGTCCGCGACTTCATGTCCGTGCGTCCGTGCCCGGAAGCGGGATCCGACCCGCAACGGTCGTTCCGCTCCCGACCGCCGAGCGGATCTCCACCCGGCCCCCGAGCGCCTCGATCCGGTCCTGTATGTTCTGCAGCCCCTCCCCCCTTGGGGTGGTCGAAGGGTCGAACCCCCGGCCGTCGTCCTCGACTTCGAACCGCAGCGCGCCCTCCTCCGACCGGAGCCTGACGGTGGCCGAGGTCGCGTCCGCATACTTCGTCGCGTTCTGGAGGGCCTCGAGGACGCAGAAGTACGCAGTGGCCTCGGCCTCGGCCGGGTACCGGCCGAGGCCGTTGGGCTCCACGATGACCGGGAACGGCACCTTCCGGGCCTGGGCCTCGAGGGCCGCCGCGAGCCCCTTGTCGGCCAAGAGCGGCGGATAGATCCCGCGGGCCAGGTCCCGGAGGTCCTCGAGGGCCTGCTGGCTCTCGGCTTTGGCCTCGCCGGCCATCGCCGCCGCCTTGGCGGGGTCCTTCAGAGCCAGCGACTCGACCAGGCGAAGCTTGACGGCGAGCGCCACCAGCTGCTGCTGGGCGCCATCGTGGATGTTGCGCTCCAGCCGCCTTCGCTCTTCGTCCTGCGCCGTCACCAGGCGCTGTCGCGATGCCCGGAGCTCCTCGATCAGCCGGACGTTCCGCAGGACCAGACCGGTCTGGGAGGCCGCGTCGCCCAGAAGCTTCTCGGTCGCGGGGGTGACGCCTTCCC
>CALAEC010000116.1 GCA_937890785.1 uncultured Actinomycetes bacterium | reverse complement strand
AGCCAGGACATCATCACCAAGGACAACGTGACCGTCCGGGTGAACGCGGTCGCTTACTTCAACGTGGTGGACCCCATCAGGGCCACGGTGGCCATCCAGGACTACCTGTTCGGGACGTCCCAGGTCGCCCAGACGACGCTGCGAAGCGTCATCGGCCAGGCCGACCTGGACGAGCTGCTGGTAGCCCGGGACGAGATCAACCGACGCCTGCAGAAGATCATCGACGACCTCACCAATCCCTGGGGGGTGAAGGTCACGCTGGTAGAGGTGAAGGACGTGGAGCTCCCGGAGGCGATGCGCCGAGCGATGGCCCGCCAGGCCGTGGCCGAGCGCGACCGTCGGGCCAAGGTGATCCACGCCAAGGGCGAGTTCGAGGCGGCCGAGACGCTGTCGCAGGCAGGGCGTCAGCTCCGAGAAGAGCCGGCGGCCATGCAGCTGCGGCAGCTGGCCACGATGGCCGAGATCGCCTCCGACAGGACCACGACGGTGGTGTTCCCCCTGCCCATGGAGATGATCCAGCTCATGGGTGGCGTCTCGAGGAAGGACGACGGGCAGCCGTAGCCGAGCAGCGATAGAAGGAGGCGCTCCCCGAGCTCCAGTGGACCGTGGGCGCTACTGCCAGGGAACGCGGGAGAACCACCAGGAACGTCTCGGCGTTCGACCGCCGTACGGATCGGTGCCCCCGGCGGGACACCGAAAACATGGGTACTGCAACCACCTGCGGATTCCGGTCGCGAACTGATGGTCACAGGGAGTTTCATGGTCCCCACGGCGAGGGTGGGCAGGTCGTTCGCCCCACGGGATTCGCGGGGCCCGTTCAGACACTCGTGAGCTGGGTTCACGCTCGGGTTCGATTCCATCGGCGGAGGCGGACGGTAGCGTACGAACCTAAGCAAGCCCGGCAGCAGAATCTGGGTGGCTCCCCCTTCGTTGGGGTTTGTGTCGTGAATCACGAGGGTCCGCCGGTCCCCGGAGATCTGTGGGAGTGACGCCAGGATCGTTCTGTCGTCTCCACGATTCCTCCACGCTCCGGTCTCGCAGCGGGCCATACGAGCCAGGTACCTGCTTGGCCGCCTTCGCCCCTCCGACCTGATTTGCGCGCAGAGCCGGTACTCCTGCGATCATCCGCCAGCGCCCAGCGCATCGCCGAGCTCGGACAGAGAACCCGTTGGAAGGTGGATCCAGCCTTCCCGGACGGCGAGATCGATGTCTACTGACGTTGTCGGGGACTGCGTGAGCCCAAGCCTCGCGGCGATGGCGACGAGTGCCGACACGACCGCGTCG
>CALAEC010000115.1 GCA_937890785.1 uncultured Actinomycetes bacterium | reverse complement strand
GAGCGGCATCAGCGGAATCGTACCAATCGGGCATGGCAGCGGAGCGGGATCGGGGGGCCGGCGCCGAGGCCGGCCCGAAACGAGCTGCGCGGGGGAGCCCTACCGGATCACCAGGAAGTACACCAGGACCGCGGCGATGCCGCCGAGGGTCAGCAGGACCGAAAGCGCGATCCGGATCGGCGAGGCCGTGGCCTGCTCGAGAACGACCTTCCCTCCCGCCTTGGCCCGGTCGAGGGCACGCTCGGCCCAGGCCCACTCCGTGGCCAGGATGGCCAGGCCGACCACGATGACCAGCACTCCGGGCCCGGGCGTCACCATCATCACGATCCCGGCGATGAGGACCGCGAGGCCGACCACGGTCACGGCGATCCGCTTCCCGCTCCGCCCGATGAACCGGACGATCTGGGAGAAGGGGTTCAGCCCCTTGGTGGGGTCGGTGGTCGTGTCGCGGCGCTCGCTCACGCGCCCATCGGGTGCCAGACGGTCTTCATCTCCATGAAGGAGGTGACCGTGTACGGGCTCTGGGCCCGGTCGCCGAGCCAGTCGGTCTCGCCGTCCTCGGCCCGGACCAGCCGCTTCACGTTCTCCGCGGCGAGCCGCTCCACCTCGGGCCGCTGGTCCTCAGGGACGCCGGTCACGTCGATGGCGTTCACGTCCATGTGGCCGGCCAGCCACGGCACCAGCTCGGCGGTGAGCCCCGTGAGGATGTTCACGACGCCGCCGGGCACGTCGCTGGTCGCCAGGACCTCGGCCAGTGTGACCGCCGGCAGCGGCCACCGCTCGCTGGCCAGCACGACGGCGCAGTTGCCGGAGATCACCGCCGGCGCCATGCGAGAGACCAGCCCCAGGAGCGGGGCGTCGGGCGGGGCCACGATCCCCACCACGCCCGTGGGCTCGGGGATCGTGAAGTTGAAGTACGGCGCGGCCACGGGGTTCACCGTGCCCAGGATGTGGTGGATCTTGTCGGCCCAGCCCGCGTACCACACCCACCGGTCGATGGCGGCGTCGACGCCGCCTTCGGGGTCGGTGGCACCGGCACGGCGAACCTCCTCGACGAACTGGGCCCGGCGGCCCTCCATCAGCTCGGCGACCCGGTACAGGACCTGCCCCCGGTTATACGGCGTCTTCCCCGACCACCCGGGGAAGGCGGACCGGGCCGCCCGGACCGCCTCCCTGAGGTCCTTCCGCGACGCTCGGGCCACGCGCGCCACGACCTCGCCGTCGCCGTCCACCGCCGGGTACGACCGCCCGGACTCCGACCGCGGGAAGTCGCCCCCGATGTACAGCTTGTAGGTCTTCCGGACGGACAGGCGGCCGCGCTCAGCCGGCACGGCCGTCCTCCTCGAACTCCAGGTACGGCTCGAGCCCGTGCAGCCCGCCCTCGCGCCCGAACCCCGACTCCTTGTAGCCCCCGAACGGGCTCGAGGGGTCGAACCGGTTGAACGTGTTCGCCCAGATCACGCCGGCCCGGAGCCGCGAGGTCATCCAGAGGATCCGCGAGCCCTTCTCGGTCCAAACACCGGCGGACAGGCCGTACGGGGTGTTGTTCGCCTTCTCCAGGGCCTCCTCGGGCGTGCGGAACGTGAGGACCGACAGCACGGGGCCAAAGATCTCCTCGCGGGCGATGCGGTGGGACTGCGCCACGCCGGTGAACAGGGTCGGGCGGAACCAGTAGCCGCGGGCAGGGAGGTCGCACGCGGGCTGGTAGATCTCCGCGCCCTCCTCCACCCCCGACTCGACCAGCTCTTCGATCTTCCGCAGCTGCTGCTTCGAGTTGATGGCCCCGACGTCCGTGTTCTTGTCGAGCGGGTCCCCGACCCGAAGGGTGGCCAGCCGCTCCTTCAGCCGCTCCAGGACCGGCTCGAACACCGACTCCTGGACGAACAGCCGAGATCCCGCGCAGCACACGTGGCCCTGGTTGAAGTAGATGCCGTTGACGATGCCCTCGACGGCCTGGTCGAGGGCGGCGTCCTCGAACACGATGTTGGCGGCCTTGCCCCCGAGCTCGAGCGTGAGGTGCTTCCCGGTGCCGGCCACGGCGCGCTGGATGATCTTCCCCACGTCCGTTGAGCCGGTGAACGCGACCTTGTCCACCGCCTCGTGCGTGACCACGTTCGAGCCCGTCTCGCCGGCGCCGGTGACGATGTTGACCACGCCCGGCGGCAGGTCGGCCTCCTGGATCACCTCGGCCAGGAGCAGGGCGGTCAGCGGGGTGGTCTCGGCCGGCTTCAGCACCACGGTGTTGCCGGTGGCCAGGGCCGGGGCCAGCTTCCACGCTGCCATCAACAGCGGGAAGTTCCACGGGATCACCTGCCCGGCCACCCCGATCGGCCGAGGGAGGCGTCCGGGGAAGGCGTAGTCGAGCTTGTCGGCCCAGCCCGCGTAGTAGAAGAAGTGGGCCGCGGCCAGCGGGACGTCGACGTCGCGAGACTCCTTGATCGGCTTGCCGCCGTCGATCGTCTCCAGCACCGCGAACTCCCGGCTTCGTTCCTGCAACTGGCGGGCGATGCGGTACATGTACTTGGCTCGCTCCCGGCCCGGCAGGTCCCGCCAGCTCTCCTCCCACGCCGCCCGGGCGGTGGTCACCGCGAGGTCGACGTCCTCGGGGCCGGCCTCGGCCACCTCGGACAGCACCTCCTCGGTGGCCGGGTTGAGCGTCCCGAACCACCGGCCGCTCTTCGGCTCCACGAACTCGCCCCCGATGAACAGTCCGTAGCGGTCCTCGATGCGGACGATCTCCGAGGACTCGGGGGCCGAGGCGTACGCGAACGGGGTCCGCTCGGCCAGGGCGCTGGACGCCGCCGCCTTCCGGCGTTCCAGCTCGTCCCGCTCGCGCTCCGGCATCAGTCGACCGTGAAGTAGTCGGGTCCCTGGTACCGGCCCTCGCGCTCCTTGCGGATCTGCATCAGCAGGTCGTTGAGCAGCGTGGAGGCACCGAACCGGAACCGGTCCGGGGTGAGCCAGTCCGGGCCGAGCGTCTCGTGGAGGATCACCAGGTAGATCCAGGCCTCCTTGGCCTTCCGGATGCCCCCGGCGACCTTGACGCCGACGGCGCGACCGGTCTGGCGGTGGAAGTCCCGGGCGGCCTCCATCATGCACAGGGCGCCGGCATGCGTGGCGCTGGAGGCGATCTTGCCGGTCGAGGTCTTGATGAAGTCCGCTCCGGCGGCCATGGCCAGCATGGAGGCCTTGCGGACCTGGTCGTACGACCCGAGCTCGCCGATCTCGAGGATCACCTTCAGGTGCGCCGTGCCACAGGCCTCCTTGGACCGCGTGATCTCCTCGAACGCCTGGTGGTACCTGCCGGAGAGGAACGCCGAACGGTTCAGCACGATGTCGATCTCGTCGGCCCCCCACCGCACCGCCTGCCGAATCTCGTCGAGGCGCTCGTCCAGCGGCGCCAGGCCGGATGGGAATCCTCCTGCCACGCTGGCCACCTTGACCCCGGTTCCTCGAAGCCGCTCGGCCGCCACCGGCACCAGGGCGGGGTACACGCACACCGCCGCCACCGAGGGGATGGTCGAGTCGGTTGGGTCGGGGCGGACCGCCTTCGAGCACACCGCGGTGACCTTGCCGGGCGTATCGGCCCCCTCGAGCGTGGTCAGATCGGCGCAGCGCACGGCCAGGTCGAGGGCGAACAGCTTCGACTCCCGTTTGATCGAACGCGTGCCGAGGGATGCGGCTCGCTCCTCGAGCCCGACCGCGTCGACCGGGGTCACCCGGACCATGGCCGCCTCGGCCGCCTGTGGGCTCCACGGCGACTCGGGGACCTTCGTGTGGGTCTCGGCGGGGACCTTGGCCATCACGCCTCCCGGGGACATCAATGATACCCCTGGGGACCGTGGCGACCGATTATGCTCGCCTCGATGGCTCGCACGATCATCGTCGTGGCGCTGGTCCTCACCGCCTGCGCCGAGGAGGCGACCCCTCCGCCGCAAGCGGAGTCGCCCACACCGGAGGCCACGTTCGCCCCGACCGAGGGGAGCCCATCGCCCACGCCACCCGAGGGTGTCGAGTGCGTGGACGCCACGGCCACCGGCAGACCCGAGGTCACGATCCGGCTCGTGGACAACGAGTTCGTGCCGGCGTGCCTGACGGTGCTGGGCGGGCAGGGCCTGAAGCTGACGAATCGAGGGTCCGCGCTCCACAACTTCAGCGCCGAGGGGACGGACGTGGCCATCGACATCCCGCCGGGCGAGACGGTCCGGACCGAGGCGATCGCCGGCGCGGTTCCCTCGGGCGCGCACGTGTTCTTCTGCGAGTACCACCGGTCCCAAGGCATGGAGGGGCTGATCACGGTCTCCGAGGCCGGCTAGCGCTTGGTTTGAAGCGCAGCTTCTTCGACCCGTTGTGTGTGGCCGTCTCCTCGACGCAGTCCCTCTCGCTGACGAACGCCGGCAACCTCGATCACAACCTCACCGTCCAGGGCAGCGACCTCTCGATCGACCTCGCTCCCGGCGAGGAGGAGGAGACCTCGGAGGTAGGAGAGTTCCTCCAGGCGCGGACCCACCGGTTCTTCTGCCGCTTCCACCAGGACGAGGGGATGGTCGGGACGATCGTGGTGGAGTGAAGCTCAGTACCCCAGCCGCGTGAGCGCGGCGGGGTCGCGCTGCCACTCCCGCTGGACCTTCACCCGGAGCTCGAGGAAGACCCTGGAGGCGAGCACACCCTCGAGCTCGCGGCGGGCCTGCGTGCCGATGCGCTTCAGCATCGAGCCGCCGTGGCCGATCACGATCCCCTTCTGCGAGTCACGCTCGACCAGGACCACGCACGAGATGCGGACCAGGGTGTCCTCACGCGTGAGCCCCTCGACCCGGACCGCGATCGAGTGCGGAAGCTCATCGCGGGTGAGGGCCAGAGCCTTCTCCCGGACGATCTCGGCCACCCGGAGCTCGAGTGGCTGATCGGTGACCTGGTCCGGCGGGAACAGAGGTGGGCCCTCGGGCATGGCATCCGCCAGCACCTTCACCACCTCGTCGAGGCCCCGGCCGGTCCGAGCGGAGATGGGGATCACGTGGTCGAACCCGGTCAGCCGCGAGGCCGCATCGAGCTGCGGCAGGACGGCGTCGCCGCGCAGAAGGTCGACCTTGTTCACCGCGCACACCTTCGTGCACCGGAGGGGGGCCACCCGCTCGGCGGCGACGAAGCTGTCGCCCCACCCCACCCCCGCGGCGCCGTCGACGACCAGCACGACCGCGTCGGCGTCGCCGGTGCTCTCGCCGACCAGCCGGTTCAGCCGCTCACCCAGCAGCGTGCGCGGCTTGTGGAACCCGGGCGTGTCGACGAACACGATCTGCACATCGTCACGCGTCAGCACGCCCCGGATCCGCCCCCTGGTGGTCTGGGGCTTGTCGGTGACGATCGACACCTTCTGCCCGACGAGGGAGTTCACCAGCGTGGATTTCCCGACGTTCGGCCTGCCGACCACCGCGGCGATGCCCGCGCGGCTCACGCCAGGTCGGCGGGGCCGAAGGCGTCGGGCAGGAGGTCGGCCAGCCGGCGCTCCTCGCGCCGTCCCCCGGCGCCCTCGGAGACGACGATCATGTCCGGCCCGAACTCCCACAGCACCTGGCGGCATGCGCCGCACGGCCAGGTGGGCTCCTCGTTCGACGCCGCCACGGCCACCGCCACAAGCCGGCGCGCGCCCTCGGACGCGGCCCGGAACACCGCGGTCCGCTCGGCGCACATCGACAGCCCGTACGAGGCGTTCTCCACGTTGGCGCCGGGCATGATCCGTCCGTCGTCAGCCAGGAGCGCCGCCCCGACGTGGAACCGGCTATACGGGGCGTAGGCCCGGTCTCTGGCTGCCCGGGCCTCGGCCACGAGCTCGTCGAGCCGCTCCGCCGAAGCCGCCGAAGACGGCGGGGGCGAGGAAGCGGCGCTCAGGTCCGGTCCTCCTCGGCGGAGACCGACTCCTTCGGCAGGCGCTCGATCAGCACCTTCGAGATGCGGCGGCCCTGGACCCGCTCGGCGGTGAACCGGAGTCCCTCGAACTCCACCTTCTCGCCTTGGGTGGGGAGCCGCCCCAGGATCCCCATGATCAGGCCGCCCACCGTGTCCCACTCGTCGTCCGGCAGCTCGGCCTCCAGCAGCTCGTTCAGCTCGTCCACCGGCAGGCGGGCGTTGACCCGGTACCGGCCGTCGCCGGCCGGCTCGACCTGCGGCTCCTCGCGGTCGTACTCATCGGCGATCTCGCCCACGATCTCCTCGAGGAGGTCCTCCAACGTCACGAGGCCGGCGATCGAGCCGTACTCGTCGACCACGATGGCCACGTGCACCTTCTCCTGCTGCATCTCCCGAAGCAGGTCGGCCACCTTCTTCGACTCGGGCACGAAGTACGCCCGCCGGGCCAGCTCAGACAGCGATCGTCCGTTCTGGCCCGAATGGAGCTCACGCAGGACGTCCTTGGCGTAGACGATCCCGATGATCTCGTCCCCATCCTCCGCGTACACGGGGATGCGCGAGTACCCGTGGCGGAGCACCACGTCGAGGACCTCGTCGAGCGAGCTGGATGCGTTGACCGCCACGATGTCCGGCTGCGGGGTCATGACCTCCCGCACGACCGTGTCGCCGAACTCGAAGATCGAGTGGATCATCTCCTTCTCGCCTTCCTCGATGGCGCCCTCCTCGCTGCCGGCCTCGGCCATGGCCCGGATCTCTTCCTCGGAGACGAAGGGCCCTTCGCGCAGGCCCCTCCCGGGCAAGAGAACGTTGGCCAGCCCGATCAGGACCTTGGTGGGGCCTCGGAGGACCCGAGCCAGCCAGTACACGACCGGCGCCAGTGCCAGCCCGACGCGGTCGGAGTGCAGGATCGCGAACGTCTTCGACGCGGCCTCGACGATGACGAAGTAGGCCAGCGTGAACAGGACCGAGAGGATCGTGATCCAGATGCTCCCGAGGTAGTGCTCCGCCAGGATCGCCACCAGGATCGCCGACCCGTTCTGGGCCAGCATGACCGCCAGGTAGATCGCGTTGAGGTACGCCGGCGGGTCGGTCTCGATCTGGACGAGCCGCGACGCGTTGCGGCGTCCCTCGTCCTCGAGGGCCAGGGCCCTGACCCGGGTCATCCGGGTCAGCGACGCCTCGGCCATGGCCAGCAACGAGCCGAAGAGCACCAGCGCCACCACCAGGACGACCAGCCAGATCACGGCCGGACCCCCGCGTACCGCTCCTGTCGGTCCCACATGGCCCGCCGCTCGTCCTCCTCGTCGTGGTCGTAGCCGAGCAGGTGGAGGATCCCGTGGACCAGGAGCAGGCGAAGCTCGGCGTCGAGGTCGCGGTTCTGGGCCGAGGCCACCGCGGGGCAGATCACCACGTCGCCGAGCAGCCCCTCTTCGTCCATCGTGAACGAGAGCACATCGGTCGGCTCCGGATCGTCAAGGTACCGCGCATGGAGGTCGGCCATCTCCCGCTCGCTCACCAGCGAGACCGACAGCTCCACCGGCCCCGCGCCCTCGGCAAGGAGGGTCCGGGTGGCCAGGTCGCTCAGCGCGGCGTGGTCGGCGGGGAGGTCCTGGCGGTCCGAGAGGACCACGCTGGGGCTGGGATCGTCGGCCTCGTCGCTCACGGTCGCGTGCTCCCCGCCTCGCCGTCGCGCTGCTCGCCGTACCGGCGGTAGGCCTCCACGATGTCCTGCACGATCTTGTGCCGGACCACGTCGCGGGCGCCGAGGTGGACGAACTCGAGCCCCTCGATCTCCTGGAGGATCTCCTCGACCACGATCAGTCCCGAGCGCTGGCCGGGCGGGAGATCGACCTGGGTGATGTCCCCGTTCACCACGGCCCGGGAGCCGAAGCCGAGGCGCGTCAGGAACATCTTCATCTGCTCGGGCGAGGTGTTCTGGGCCTCGTCGAGGATGATGAACGAATTATTCAGGGTTCTCCCACGCATGAAGGCCAGGGGTGCGATCTCGATGGTCCCCCGCTCGACCAGCCGAGGGAACGAATCTGGATCGATCATCTCGTACAGCGCGTCGTACAGCGGGCGCAGGTACGGGTCGATCTTCTCGTAGAGCGTGCCCGGGAGGAACCCGAGCTTCTCGCCGGCCTCCACTGCGGGACGGGTCAGGATGATCCGGGACACCTCACGAGCCTGGAGCGCGCGAACCGCCGTGGCCACAGCGAGGTACGTCTTGCCGGTGCCGGCCGGGCCGATGGCGAACACGAGGGTCGATCGCCGGAGGGCGTCGACGTATCCCTTCTGCCCCACGGTCTGCGGAGCGATCGAGCGACCGCGCGAGGTCAGCAGGACGTCGGTGAGCACCTCGGACGGCCGCACGTCGTCCTCCTTGATCATGTCGATGGTCTTGCCGACCGACGACGGCGTCAGCTGCTGGCCGCGCTCGATCAGCTCGATCAGCTCCTCGAAGAGCCGGGCCACCCGCTCGGTCTCCGCCTCCACGCCGGTGATCGTGATCTCGTTCCCGCGAACGAGGATGTGGGAGTCGAATGCCGCTTCGACGAGCTTCAGCAGCTCGTCGCGCTCTCCGAGGAGGCTCACCATCGACTGGCTGCCCGGGACGAGGATCTTGACCTGGGTGCTGGTACCTGCCACCTGCTCCTCGGGGTTCACCCTGGTAGAAACGGGGCCGCACCCGCGACCCCGCTGTCACATTCTACACCGCCTACCCCGGCGGCCACTTCATCGGACGGCCTCCCAGCAGGTGGAAGTGCAGATGGTGGACGCTCTGGCCCGCGTCCGGGCCCACGTTCGTGACGACCCGCCATCCCGAACGATCCACGTCGTTGGCCTTCGCCAGGTGCGCCGCCGTGGCGAACAGCTCGACCAGGAGGTCGCCGTGGCGGTCCTTGACCGACCGAGCGGATTCGATGTGCTCCTTCGGGATCAGCAGGATGTGCACGGGCGCCTGGGGGTTGATGTCACGGAACGCCACCACGTTGTCGGAGACGTGGACCACGTCGGCATCCCCGGCTCCCGAAGCGATCTTGCAGAACAGGCAGTCCTCCACCGAGCGCTCCTTCCGTGCGCGGACGTCCGCGGGATGCTAGCGCGGGGAGCCGCTTGGGTCGAGGGTCACCCGAGCCTCCCGTACCGCGCCAGCACGACCGCCGACGCCGCCACCGCGGCGGTCTCGATCCGCAGGATGGCCGGCCCCAGCCCGGCCAGCACGGCTCCGGCGCGCTCTGCCGCCACGGCGTCCTCCTCGGGGATGCCGCCTTCCGGGCCCACCACCAGCGCCAGGCGGTCGGGGCGGTCCTCAGGCAGTGACGCCAGGAGACCCCGACGGGCCCGCTCCCACAGGATCACGGTCGGCTCGACGTCCGGGACCACCGCCTCGGCCCACGGGATCGGCCCGGCCACCTCGGGGAGGAACCGGTGGCGGGCCTGCTTGGCGGCTTCCCGGGCCACGGCCTCGAGGCGGGGACCGATCCGGGCGGCCCGGTCGCCCTCCCACCGCCGGACCCCTCGTGCCGACTCGACCAGGACGATTCGGTCCACGCCAAGCTCGGTCAGCTTCTGGACCGCCCAGGTCAGCCGGTCGCCCTTCGGCGGTGAGAGGAGCACCGAGAGTCCCGGCCGGGGGCGCGGCTCCTCCGTCCGCTCCAGGACCTGGCCCTCGACCAGGAGGTGCGCGGCCCGGACCACCCGGCATCGGACCAGGCCGCCGCGGCCGTCTGACGAAGTGAACTCGTCGCCTTCCCGCAGGCGGAGTGAGCGAACAGCGTGCCGCGCATCCTCCGACGCCAGGGCCACCGGCTCGCCGAGCGGGGGGGCCCCGGCGAAGAAGTGAGGAAGGCTCACCTGGGACGGAGTCGGCCCCGGAGGCGGCCCCGCTCGCCCCGCTGGTCGGCCAGGTCCTCGATCAGCCGCCGCTCCTCGCGGGGAAGCCTCCGAGGGACGTCGAGATCGACGTGGAGGACGAGGTCGCCCCGGCCCCGCCGCCCCAGGTGCGGCACGCCGGCGTCCTTGACCCGGAGGACGGTTCCCGCCCTGGTCCCGGGGGGTACGGAGACCCCGGCCGTGCCGTCGAGGGTGTCGACCTCGAACTCGGCTCCCGTGATCGCCGCGAGCACCGGGATCTCCAGCACACCCACAAGATCCTGGCCCTGCCGCTCGAACACGGGGTGGGGATCCACGGCTAGCGCCAGGTACAGGTCGCCGGGCCGTCCGCCACCGCGGCCGTCCTCGGCGGCGCCCTCCATCCGCAGCTCCATCCCGTCGGCCACGCCGGCCGGCACCTCCACCACCACGGTGTGCTCGCCCGCGAGCCGGCCGTCGCCACGGCACGTCGCGCACGGCGACGCGACCTCCTCGCCGGTCCCCTCGCACGTGGGGCAGGTCCTCGAGGTCATCACGGTGCCGAACACGCTGCGGCGGACGTCCGACACCTCGCCCGAGCCGCCGCACGCCGAGCACCGCGAGGAGAACGTGCCCGGCTCGGCCCCCGTACCCTGACACCGGTCGCACAGCCGGAGCGCCCGCACCGGGACCTCCTTCGTCGCGCCAAACACCGCCTCCTCGAACGTGAGGGGGAGCGTGACCCGAACGTCGCTCCCCCGGGCCGTTCGGGTCCGGCGGCGGGTCCGGGCCCGGCCGAACGGTGAGCCCCCGAAGAACGCCTCGACGATGTCGCCGAGGTCGCCGAACCCGAACACATCGGGGCTGATCCCCTCACCCCCGAACAGGTCGTACTGGCGGCGCCGGGCCGGATCGGACAGCGTCTGGTAGGCCAGGTTGATCTCCTTGAACCGGCGGTCGGCCTCCGGGTCCTGGTTCACGTCGGGGTGGTGCTCCCGGGCCAGACGCCGGTACGCCTTGCGGATGTCGTCCTGCGTCGCGTCCCGCGACACCCCCAGGACGTCGTAGAGGTCCCGCTCCGCCATCGGTCCCGGTATTACCCGGCCAGTCGCTCGATCGTCTGCCCGAGGTGCTCGGCCACCGAACGCACCGTCGAGATCGATTCGCGGTAGTGCATCCGAGTGGGTCCCAGGACGGCGATCGCACCCAGCGGCCGATCGCCGGCCCCGTAGGGGGCGGCCACGATGCTGGCCTCGCGGAGCGCCGAGATCGGGTTCTCGGTACCGATCTGGACGACCACGTGGGACTCGGCCACCAGCCGGCGGAGCAGCTCGAGGACGTCTCGCTCCTCCTCGAGCACCTCGAGCAGCCCGCGGACGGTCTCCCGTCGCTCGAAGCCCTCCTCGCCGACGATGTTGGCCGTCCCCATCACCACCACGTGCGCCGAGAGGGGCGGCTGGGCCACGGCGCCGTACCGGGTGATCCGGGACAGGAGCAGGGCCGCGCCGCGGATGACCTCGTCCGGATCCCTCGGCGGCTCGCCGAAGTATCGGGCGATCGACCGGCGCCACTGCGAGGGGGGGGCCTGGGTGCTCGGGATGGCGTCCACGTAGAAGCGATACCCGCGATCGGTGGGCACGCGGCCGGACGAAGTGTGGGGCTGGCGGAGGAACCCGAGCTTCTCGAGCGCAGCCATGTCGTTCCGGATCGTCGCCGCGCTCACACCGAGGCGATACCGGGAGGCCAGCGACGCGCTTCCGATCGGATCGCCGGTGCGGATGTAGCCGCTCACCACCGCCCGAAGGATGGCGGCCCGTCGTTCACCGAGCGTTCCCATAACGGTCCAAGTATTAGCACTCTCAGCCCGAGAGTGCTAGCACCCCGGGATCAGCCGCCCCGGTCGGCACGGATCGCCGCGATGAAGGCCTCGTGGGGCACGTCGACCTTCCCCACTCGCCGCATCCGCTGCTTCCCGGCCTTCTGCTTCTCGAGGAGCTTTCGCTTCCGGGTGACGTCGCCGCCATAGCACTTGGCGATGACGTCTTTCCTCCTGGCCTTCACGGTCTCACGGGCCAGGATCCGAGAGCCGATGGCCGCCTGGATGGCCACGTCGAACAGCTGGCGGGGGATCAGGTCGCGGAGCCGCTCGACCATCTGGCGGCCGAACTGCTGGGCCCGGTCGCGGGGCACCACCGCGCTGAACGCGTCCACCGGGTCACCGTGGAGGAGCAGGTCGACACGGACCAGGTCGGCTTCCTGGTAGCCGGCGTGCTCGTAGTCGAGCGAGGCGTACC
>CALAEC010000114.1 GCA_937890785.1 uncultured Actinomycetes bacterium | reverse complement strand
CGCTGCTGTCCGGCCTCGGCGCCGCCGTGGTCCAGCGGGCCATCCTCCGCAAGGACCGACTCGAAGACACGGGTCGCCGTCCCGGCTGGCCGACACGGTTCCTGGCGACGCTTCCCCGCCGCCTCGGCTTCGCCCTCGGCCCCTCCCGTTGAGCGGTCTCTAACCTCGCGCGAGGCGTCCGGCGGACTCACGAACGCGAAGCGCCCCGACGTACACACCGACCACGACCAGGAGGCCGCCCACCACCAGGCCGGCGCTGATCCGTTCTCGGTCCAGCCACGCCGAGAGCAGCACCGTGACCAGTGGGATGACGACGAAGGTGTACGCGGCGCGCGTGGCGGCCCAGCGACGCAGGACCACCAGATAGAGGAGGAACACTACGACGGAGCCGATCGCCACCACATAGGAGAGAGCTATCCAGGTGGCTGCCAGATCGGGAAGCTCCATCGACTCGCCGGCGAGGAGTGAGACGGCAGCCAGGATCGCGGCGCCCGTGGCCATGGCCACCGCGTTCATCGTGACCGGGTGCACCGGCGGGAACCGGCGAACGAACACCGCCGCCTGGGCGAAGCAGAACGCGCTGCCTACCAGGGCCAGCCATGAGGTCAGTGGGGCGGCCTCCCGAACCGGGGCACGGGTCATCACGGCGAGCCCCGCCAGTGCGATCAGCGCTCCCGCCAGGGCTCTCAGTCGCAGGCGCTCCTGCCGCTCCAGGACGGCCAGCATCAGCGTGGCCAGGGGAACCAGGGCCAGGAGGGTCTGGCCCAGGCCGGCCTGGATCCTCAAGAGCCCGAAATAGGCCAGTCCGAACGCGGCCGCGAAATTGAAGGCCCCGTAGAGCAGGGTTCCGATGAGGGCCCTCCCGCGCGGGAGGGCCAGCCGCAGGATGGCCATCCCCCCGAACAGAACCACGGCCGCCAGCGCGAACCTGAGGCCGGCCCCCCACAGGGGATCGAGCTCGCGGTTGCTGAACCGGACGGCGACCGCGTTCCCGCCGGCGAGTAGGGAGCCGATGACGAAAGCGGCCACCGCCGTCCGGTCGGGGCCGTCGCCCATCCGAAAACCCCTATTCGGCCCGGCCGAAGTCGCGGAAGCGAGCGTCGCGCCAGGCGATGGCGGCCTTCAGTCCCTTCTCCTCGCGGATGCGGTTGAACTCGATGCGTTCCGGCACCTCGGCCGATTCGATCTCCGCGTCGAGGTCGACGTTCGCCATGAGCGCCTCTCGGAATCCGGCGACCTCCCAGGCCCGGTTGATCGAGCGCTTCGTCAGCGAGACGGCCACTGGGTCGAGGACGGCGATCTGCCTGGCCAGCGCCAGCGTTTCTTCCTCGAGCCGATCCCGCGGGACGACCCGGTTGACCAGGCCGATCCGGAGCGCCTGGTCCGCGGGGATCCGGTCCTCGCCGGTGAACAGGAGCTCCTTGGCCTTCCGCGCCCCGATCAGCCACGGCATCACCATCGTGACCACGCCCGAGCCGAACCGGATCTCCGGCTCGCCGAACATCGCATCGTCGGCGGCTACGGCGAGGTCGCACATCATCATCAGGTCGCACCCGCCGGCCAGGCAGTAGCCGTGGACCTCGGCGATGATCGGCTTGGGGTGGTCGAAGAGCTCGAGCATGTGCTGGACGCTCCCCGCCAGCTCCTCACGCCAGCCGGCCCGATCGGGCGTGCCGTGCTCCGCGTGCTGCGCGGCCTCCTCCTTCAGGTCGTAGCCGGCGCAGAAGGCCCGGCCGGCGCCACGGATCACCACCACGCGGGCAGCTTCGTCCGTCGCTGCGCGCGCCAGCGCTTCCGAGAGCGCTTCGACCAGGGCGGAGGAGAGCGCGTTCAGCACCTCCGGGCGGTTCAGCGTGAGGCGGCGGACCGAGCCGACATCGTCCTCCAGGAGCACGCCCTCGCTCACTCGCCGCCCCCGTCGGCCAGCCGCGCCCCGCGCTTGGCGAGCTGGTCGGCGATGATCACGCGCTGGATCTCCGACGTCCCCTCCCAGATCCGATCCACACGCAGCTCCCGGAAGAACCGTTCGGCCACGTTCTCCCGCATGTAGCCGCGCCCGGCGAACACCTGCACGGCCCGGTCGGCCACCCGGTTGGCCATCTCGGATGCGTACAGCTTGGCCATCGAGCAGTGGACGTGCTGGACCTTCACGTCCTCGCCCTCGTCGATCTCCTGTGCGGTCCGGTATGTCATCAGCCGGGCCGCCCACAGCTCGGTGAGCGAGTCGGCCAGCGGGAAGGCCACGCCCTGGTGCTCGATGATCGGCGCATCGAAGGCCACCCTTGCTTTGGCGAACGCGGTGGCCTCCTCGACCAACCTGTCGGCGGCTCCGCAGCAGCGCGCGGCGATCATCAGCCGCTCGTACCGGAACCATTCGTACGCGTACCGCATCCCGTCGCCCTCCGCGCCGACGAGGTTCTTGACCGGGACCCGGACGTCCTCGAACGCCACGATGGGGTGCTCGTCCGCGTACGTGTGGCTGTACTCGGGCGTTCGCACCACCCGGACCCCGGGCGTGTCGAGGTCGACGATGAACATCGCCTGGGTGCCGGCGTGCTCGCCCTCGGTCAGCCGGGCCTGGAAGAAGGCGTGGTCGGCGTGGTTGAACGAGGTCACGTGCCACTTCACCCCGTTCAGGACGTATTCGCCGCCGTTGCGGGACGCCGTAGCGGAGATGGCGCCGGTGTCCGAGCCGGCGTTCTCCTCGGTGATCGCGTAGCACTCGTGGCGCTCACCCCGGATCGTCGGCTTCACCCATGTCTCGAGCTGGTGGGGCGTGGCCACCGACGGCAGCCAGCCGGCCGGCGTGGTCAGCACCCAGCCGAGGGCATTCGTGGCCCGGCCGATCTGCTCGGAGACCAGCGTCTGCTGGAACGCGGACATCCCGGCGCCGCCGAGCTCCTTCGGCATGTTCATGGCCTGGAGGCCGAGCTCCCGCAGGCGGGCCCGTTGGCGATCCAGGATCACCGCCGGGAGGCGGCCGCCGTGCAGCTCGGCCTCGACCTCGTGGGGGATCAGCTCCTCGTCGACGAAGACCCGGGCCCGGGCCCGGACGGCCTGGTCATCCTCCGACATGGGGTACATCGGCTCAGTTCCGGCCGCGGCGGGCGTCGTGGGCCACCACCGCGGCGCAGTTCCGGCCCGGCACGGCCATGACGCCCCCGCCGGGATGTGTGCCCGAGCCGCACAGGTACAGCCCGGCCACCGGGGTTCGGTGGTCGGCATACCCGGGGATCGGGCGCATCGAGAACATCTGGTCCGGGGCCATCTCGCCCTGGAAGATGTTGCCGCCGAGGAGGCCGAACCGCTCCTCGATGTCGGGCGGCGCCAGGACCTCCATCTCCTCGACGCTCTTCGCGAACCCGGGGCAGTGCTCGTCGAGCAGACCGATGATGCGCTTCCCGTACGCCTGGCGCTCCGTGTCCCACGAGCCATCGGCCAGCTCGAACGGCCCGAACTGCGTGAAGCACAGCGCAACGTGCTTCCCTTCCGGCGCCACATCGGGCTCGAACACGGTGGGGAAGACGGCCTCGAGGTACGGGCGCTCCGAGGCCCGGCCGTACTTGGCGTCGTCCCAGGCCCGCTCGAGGTACTCGATCGAGGGCGAGATCGCCAGGAGCCCGGTGTGGGGGTCGCCGGGGATCGGGCCGTCCCACGCGGCCGGCTTGGGCAGCTCGGCGAGCGCCAGGTTCACCTTCACCGAGCCCGAGCGGGTGCGGTACCGGCGGACGTCGCGGACCACCTCGTCGGGGAGGTGCG
Organism: uncultured Actinomycetes bacterium; assembly: GCA_937890785.1. Lineage (GTDB taxonomy): Bacteria > Actinomycetota > UBA4738 > UBA4738 > CALAEC01 > CALAEC01. Next base: position 3,044 of record CALAEC010000114.1, on the reverse strand, counting down.
CCGCACCGACCAGGTCGAGGTAGGTGGTGACCGGGTGAGCGTTCGAGATGACCCGGCGGGCCCGAAGGACCGTGCCGTCCTCGAGCTCGACGCCGCGGGCCCGACCGTCGCGGATCGCCACCGAGCGCACCGGGGCGGCCGTGCGGATCTCGGCGCCGGCCGCGCGGGCCGCGCTCGCCAGCGCGCCGCTCACCGCCCCCATCCCCCCGTGGACCCACCCCCAGGCGCCGGCCTGACCGTCGACCTCGCCGACCCAGTGGTGCAGCAGGACGTACGCGGAGCCCGGGCTCATCGGACCGCACCACGCCCCGATGATGGCCTGGGTGGCCAGGGCGCCCTTGACTCGCTCGTCCTCGAACCACTCGTCGAGGAAGTCGGCGCCGGACAGCGTGAACAGCCGGACGATCTCGGCGAGGTCGCGGCCGGTCCAGTGGCGGAACCGCGCACCGAGCTTCACCCATGACAATGCATCGCGGAGACTGAGGTTCGGCGGGACCACGAACAACAGGTCGCGCAGCAGCGTGCCGAGTCGGTCGAAGTACCGGTCGAACTCGACGTACGCGTCGGCGTCCTTCTTCGAGAACCTGGCGATCTCCTCGGCGGTGCGGGCGACGTCTCCCCACAGCGTCAGCGACGAGCCGTCCGGGTACGGGACCCAGTAGTCGGGGTCGATCAGCGAGACCCGGTAGCCGTGGCGGCGAAGGTCGAGCTCGCGCTCGATCCGCGGCGGGAGCAGGCTCACGACGTAGGAGGCCGAGGAGATCCGGTAGCCGGGCCAGGGCTCCTCGGTCACGGCCGCGCCCCCGAGAACGTCCCGCCGCTCCAGCACCAGGACGTCGAGGCCGGCCCGGGCCAGGTACGCCGCGCAGGCCAGCCCGTTGTGCCCGCCCCCGACGACGATCACGTCCCGCACCACGGCCGCCACAGGGTACTGTTCCACCGTTCAAACGAGCAAGGAGACCGACCTCGCAGTGGATCTTCGGCTGACCGAAGAGGACCGGGTCCTCCAGGAGCGGGCTCGCGAGTTCACCCGTCGCCACCTGTTCCCTTACGAGCTCGAGTGCGAACGGGACGACGGCTTGGCGCCCGACCGTCTCGCCGAGATCCGGTCCGCCGTCGTTGAATGGCGGTTCAACGCGATCAACCACGCCCCCGAGGACGGCGGCCAGGGCCACGACCTGCTCCAGCAAACGCTGATCGAGGAGGAGTGGGGCCAGGCCACCGGGGCGCTGTGGGACGTGCCGTGGCGGCCGTCGATCCCGCTCCGCGAGGGGACCGAGGCCCAGAAGGACGAGTACCTCCGCCCGGCCTGCCGAGGGGAGCGCCGGGACGCGTACGCGATCACCGAGGAGGAGGCCGGGTCCGACCCGTCGAGGATCCGGACCGCGGCGATGCGGAAGGACGGCGGGTTCGTCATCACCGGCGAGAAGTGGCACGTGACCACCGGCGACGTGGCCGACTTTCTCCTGGTGCACGCGCACGTCGACGGCGACCCGGCGAAGCCGACGGTGTTCTTCGTCGAGAAGGACCTCCCTGGCGTGGGCGTGGTGCGCACGCCGAAGTACACGCACCGATTCGTGTTCGAGCACCCGATCTTCGCCCTCGACGACGTGCGTGTGGGCGAGGACAAGGTGCTGGGTGAGGTCGGCGGCGGGAACGATCTCACCCGCGAGTGGTTCGTCGAGGAGCGGCTGATGATCGCGGCCCGGACGGTGGGTGCCTCGATCCGCGCGCTGGACCTGTCCCTGGCGTTCGCCCGGGAGCGGCAGGCGTTTGGGAAGCCGATCGCCCAGCACCAGGGCGTGGGGTTCATGCTCGCCGACATGGCCGCCGAGATCGCCTCGGAGAAGTCGCTGCTGTACCGGGTGTGCTGGGAGGCCGCGCGCGGCTCGCTGTCCCGGTCGGACCTCCACGCGCTGGCCGCGGCTGTGAAGCTGGTGTGCTCCGAGACGGCCGGGCGGGTCCTGGACCGCGCCGTGCAGGTCCACGGCGGCCGCGGGTACATGCGGGAGAACCCGGTGGAGCGGCTGTGGCGCGAGGTTCGGGTGGACCGGATCTGGGAGGGGACCAGCGAGATCCAGCGGGCCATCCTCCTGAACGAGCTGACGAAGCGTGGCCTCCAGGCGTTCGTGGGGTGGCCCACGTGAGCGGGGCCGATCCGGCGGTCGTCGCCGAGCTGCTACACCGCGAGCGGGCGGCGTTCGTCGAGCGCCACCCCCGGTCGCGCGAGCTGTTCGAGCGCGGGCGCGCGTCGCTCCTCGGCGGCGTCCCGATGACGTGGATGCTCGAGTGGGCCGGTGGCTTCCCGGTGTTCATGCAGGAGGCGTTCGGGTCGCGGGTCCGCGACGTTGACGGACACACCTACGTCGACCTCTGCCTCGGTGACACCGGCGCCATGACCGGCCACGCCCCGCCCGCGGCCGTGGCGGCCATCGCCGAGCGGATGGGGAAGGGGGTCACCGCGATGCTCCCGACCGAGGACGCCATCTGGGTCGGCGAGGAGCTGACCCGACGGTTCGGCGTGGCGCGGTGGCAGTTCACGTTGACGGCCACCGACGCGAACCGGTTCGCGATCCGCATCGCCCGGGAGATCAGCGGCCGTCCCAAGATCCTGGTGTTCAACTACTGCTACCACGGGACGGTGGACGAGACGTTCATCACGCTCGACGAGGCCGGGAAGCCGCGCTCGCGGGAGGGGAACGTCGGCCCGGCGGTCGATCCGACCATGACCACTGAGGTCGTCGAGTTCAACGACGTCGGGGCCCTCGGCGCAGCGCTGGGGATGCACGACGTGGCCTGTGTGCTGACCGAGCCGGCTCTGACAAACATCGGCATCGTGCTCCCCGAGCCGGGGTTCCATGAGGCACTGCGGGACGTGACCAGGCGGACCGGCACCCTGCTGATCATCGACGAGACCCACACGATCTCGGCGGGACCCGGCGGCTACACGGGCGCCCACGGACTCGAGCCAGACGTGGTCACGATCGGCAAGCCGATCGGGAGCGGCGTGCCGAGTGGGGCCTTCGGTGTGACCGAGGAGGTGG
>CALAEC010000113.1 GCA_937890785.1 uncultured Actinomycetes bacterium | reverse complement strand
GCTCAGCCGCGGACCAGGGAGTCGGCGAACGACCGGGGGTCGAACGGGTGGAGATCGCCGAGCTTCTCCCCGGTGGCCACGAACTTCACCGGAAGCCCGAGGTCCTCGCGAACCGACAGGACGATCCCCCCGCGGGCCGTGCCGTCCATCTTCGTGAGCACGACACCGGTCACGCCGACGGCATCGGCGAACGCCCGGGCCTGCGCCAGCCCGTTCTGCCCGGTGGTGGCGTCGAGCACCAGGAGCACCTCGTCCGGGGGACGACCCGCGGCCTTGGTGACGACCCGCTCGACCTTGGCCAGCTCGTCCATCAGCGGCCGCTTCGAGTGCAACCTGCCGGCCGTGTCCACGATCAGCACGTCCCGGCCCCGGGCCCGAGCCGCCTCGACCGCATCGAAGGCCACTGCCCCGGGGTCGGCCCCGCGCTCCTGAGCAACCAGATCGGCCCCGGCGCGACGGGCCCACTCCGCCACCTGCTCGCCGGCGGCGGCCCGGAACGTGTCGCTGTTCGCCACGGCCACGCTCCGTCCGTCGGCGGCGAGCCGGTGGGCCAGCTTGCCGATCGTGGTGGTCTTGCCGCTGCCGTTGATCCCCACGACCAGGACGATCCCCAAGTCGCCGGGCACGGCGAAGGGTGGATCTCCCTGGAAGATCGCGGCGACCTCCTCGGCCAGAAGCACCCGAGGGTCCAGGCCCGGCTCGTAGCGCTCCCGGGCGCGGGTCACGACCTCGGCGGCGGCCTTGGCCCCGGCGTCGACCCGGACCAGAGCCTCCTCCAGCGACCGCCAGTCCTCCTCGGTGAGCCGGTCCTTTCCGACCAGCCGCCCCACCCGCTCGGCCAGGGCAGTCCGGCGCCGCCGAGGCCCCGGCTCGGGACGCTCGCGCATCCGACGCCCGACGACCACGGCGGCGACCAGGAGCGCCAGGAGGACGAGGACGAGGATCACCTCGAGTCCGACGCCGGTGGGCATGCCGCGGACCGTTATACCCGAGCGGCCCCGGGGGCGGTCTCGGCCACCCGCTGGGCGATCACCCGCGAGGCTCCGTCCTTCCCCATCGACACCCCGTACAGGACGTCGGCGGCCTCCATGGTGCGCTTCTGGTGGGTCACCAGGATCACCTGGGACGTGCCGGCGAACCCCCTGATCAGCTCGAGGAAGCGGTGGAGGTTGATGTCGTCGAGGGCGGCCTCGACCTCGTCGAGGAGGTAGAACGGCGAGGGCCGGGCCCGGAAGATCGCGAACAGGAACCCCAGCGCGGTGAGCGCCCGCTCGCCACCGGAGAGCAGCGACAGCCGCTTCACCCGCTTCCGGCCCGGACGAGCCTCGATCTCGATCCCCGTGCCCAGCAGATCCGCCGGGTCGGTCAGCGTGAGCATCCCCTCGCCCCCTGGGAACAGCTGTGAGAACAGCGCGGTGAACTCCTGGGCGACGTCCCGGAAGGCCGTGTCGAAGATCTCGACGACCTTGCGGTCGACGTCGCGGACCACCTGCTGGAGATCGCGGCGGGCGGCCTGCACGTCCTCGATCTCCCGCTTCATGAAGTCATGGCGCTCCTGGAGCTCCCGGTACTCCTCGGCGGCCACCAGGTTCACCCGGCCGAGGAGCCCGAGCCGCCGGGCCACCAGGTCTGATCGCTTCCGGAGCGCGGCCGCCGAGTCGTCCTCGCCGAGCTCGGCCACGGCCTCGGCGGGATCGAGGCCGTGGCCCTCGCGGGTGACACGTTCGGCGTCCGTCACACGCCGGTCGATGTCGCGGCGGGACTGCTCCTGCTCCTCGTACTCGTCCCGAAGCCGCTGGAGCGACTCGGCGGCCTCCCGCCAGGCCCGATTCGCCTCGGTCTCCGAGGCCCGGAGTTCGGCCACCGTCCGCGCCGCCTCCTCCCGTCGAGCGGTGGCTCCCTGGGCATGCTCCTCGGCGGTCCGGAGCGCCGCCTCTGCCCGCTCGCGCTCCGCCGTAGCCCGCTCCAGGTCGGCCCGGAGGGCGTCCGGATCGTGCTCGCGGAGGCGTCGGGCCTCGTCGCGACGGGTCCCCAGGAGCTGCTCGAGCCGGCCCAGCTCGCGGCGGAGCGTCTCGACCTCGACCTGAAGCGCCATCGGCGGCTCGGGAGGCGGTGGAAGCTCCTGGACCGGCGGCTCGGTGTCCTCGGCCCCCTCGCCCAGCGCCTCGGTCGCCGAGCCGACGTGCTCCTGGACCCCGGCCAGGCGCTGCTCCAGGACTTCGCGCTCGCGCCGGAGCGCCGCAAGGTCCGCATCCATCCGGGCCATCCGATCGGCGGCCGCGGTGATCAGTGCGTCGGCCCGCCGGAGGGCCTCCTCGACGCTGGCCCGCTCCCCGGCAGCCCGGGCCAGGGCCCGTCGCTTGTCGGCCAACTCCCGGCCCACGACCGCCAGCTCGCGATCGGCAGCCACCTCGCGCTTGCGGAGGTCGAGCTCCTCCTCGCTCGGCGCCGGCGCGGTTCGCACCACCGCCGGCCCCACCAGGAGGCCGTCCGGCGTGACGAACGACGCCGCGCGGTGCCGGCGATGCTTGGCCAGCGCGTCGTCACGGTCTCTCGCCAGGTAGACGTGCCGGAGCGCCGCCGCCACGGGCGCGGCGGCCCCCCGATCGGCGTGGACGGCCGACAGCAAGGGCCGCTCACCGGGGAGGACGAACCCCCGGCCGTGCCCCTCGTCGGCCACGGCCAGGGTCGCGCCGGCGGCCTCGGCGGCGTCGACCACCGCTCGGGCGTGATCCTGGTAGACCACGGCATCGGCCAGCGGGCCGAGCGCCGCGGCCGCGGCCTTCTCGTACCCGGCATCCACACGGATCAGGTCGGCGAGGAGCCCGAGCGCGTGTCCTCGGCCAGGGCGGAGGAATCGCCGGCCCGGCGTCTCGGCCAGCGCGTCCCGGCGGGCCCGGATGGCCTGCCGCCTGCCCTCGAGATCGCGCCGGCGCTCATCCAGAGTCTCGGCCTCCCCGGTCAGCCGGTCCGACTCGCGCTGGAGGCGGGCCAACCGGTCGGACCCGGGCGTGGACCGGGCGTCCAACCGCTCGACCTCCTCCTCGAGGTCGTCACGCTCGCGCTGGGCCTCGGCCTCGCGACGACTGACCTCCCCCAGGGCCGCCCGGAGCCGCTCACCCTCCGAGCGGGACAGCTCCAGCGACCGTCGGAGGCTGAGCACCTCGGCCCGGCGGACCGTGGCCCGCTCCCGGACCAGCCGGCGAGCCTCTTCGGCCTCTCGCCGCCGACGGTCGGCTTCCGCGAAGGCGGCCTCGGCCCGGCGAAGCTCCTCCTCCTTGTGCCGGAGCCCGGCCGTTGTCGACTCGAGATCCCGCTCCAGCGCCCGGGTGTCCTCCTCGATGGCGAACAGTCGGCCGGTCCGGCCGGCCTCCTCGGCCAAACGGGCCCTGGATTCGCCCTCGGCCCGGACGGTCTCCCGGAGCGCCCCCTCGGCGGTGACCCGCTCGCGAGCGGCCTCCGCCTCGGACGCTTCCGCATCGGTCAGCGCCCGCTCGCCCTGCGCCAGCCGCTCGGTGAGGGAGGCGATCTCCGCGTCCAGCGTGCGGAGCCGCCGCTCGGCTTCGGAGCGCCGGACGCGGCCCTCCTCCCACCCGGGCCGGCCGCGATCCCGTTCGGCGTACAGGTCTCGGAGCCGGGCCGCGGCGAGACGGCCGGCGAGGTCATCGGCCTCGGCTTGCAGGGCCTCGTACCTCGAGGCCGCCTCGGCCTGCTGCTTCAGGGGACGGAGCCGGCGCTTCAGCTCGGCCATGACGTCCTGGAGCCGGAGGAGGTCCTGGTCGAGCGAGGCCAGCTTGCGGACGGCTCGGTCCTTCCGGCGGCGGTGCTTGGCGATCCCGGCGGCCTCCTCGATGAACTGCCGGCGCTCCTCGGGCCTGGCCACCAGGACGTCCTCGAGCTGGCCCTGGCCCACCACCGTGTGCAGGGCCCGCCCGATGCCCGTGTCGGACAGGAGCTCCTGGATGTCGAGGAGCCGGGCGCTCTTTCCCCCGACGAGGTACTGCGACTCGCCCGACCGGTACACCACCCTGCCGACCTCGATCTCCGAATCCGGCACGGGGATCAGGCCGGCCTCGTTGTCGATCACCAGCGTCACTTCGGCCAGGCCGAGCGCCGGACGGGCCGGGGAGCCGGCGAAGATCACGTCGGCCATCTGCCCGCCGCGGAGCGCCCGGGGGCCCTGTTCCCCCAGGACCCAGGCGATGGCGTCGACCAGGTTCGACTTCCCCGAGCCGTTCGGGCCGACGATCACGCTGACGCCCGGGGCGAACTCGAGGACGGTCTTCTCCGCGAAGGACTTGAACCCTCGGATGGCGAGCGAGCGAAGGAACATCCGGCGCGATGCTACCAGCGGCCCGAGCACGAGTCCCGGAAGGCGCGGAAATCAGGGGTCAGTGACTGACGTCGAAGCCCTGAAGCCCCTCGGGGTCTTCGGCCAGGGCCTCCACTTCGGTGACCTCGGCACCGCGAGGTCCGGCACGGCACCAGTCGACCATGGCCTCGACCTCCTGTTCGGGGCCCTCGAACACCGCCTCGACCCGCCCGTCGGGGAGGTTCCGAACCCACCCCGCCAACCCACGGGACCTGGCCCGCTCCCGGGTCTCGTACC
>CALAEC010000112.1 GCA_937890785.1 uncultured Actinomycetes bacterium | reverse complement strand
AGCCGGGCGGTCCAGAGCAGGCTCAACAGGGTGGCCTCGCTCCCGGCCTACAAGTACATGACGATCCGCAACTGGAACACGACCACGAAGCTCCTGCGGCTGATGGAGGAGAGCCTCTCGTAGTCTCGGCCCCGGTCACGGCCGCCCTCGGTACCTGGCGATGGCCAGGGGGGCGAACACGGCCGTGATGACGATCAACCAAATGACCGCCCTGACCACGGGCCCGGCGACCGGACCGCCGAGCATGAGGCCGCGGGTGGCGTCGACGATGGCCGTGATCGGATTGACCCTCACGAACGCCTCGAGCCAGCCCGGCAGGGAGCCGGCAGGGACGAAGACCGAGCTCGCGAAGGTGAGGGGCAGGACGATCATGAATCCCCACGTGTTCACGGACTCCGGGCTCCGGGCGGCCACCCCAGGAAAGCCATCTTGACATCCGGCATGGATAGTCCCACTATCCATAGTGGATAGGGCAGCTATCCATCGTGGGAGGAGGGTTTTCGATGGAGGGACAGTCGGAAGAGGACCGCCGGGTGTTCAGGATCGGCGGGTTCGCCGCCGTGGTCGGGGCGCTGCTCGGGATGGTGGGCAATCTGATCCATCCGGTGACCCCGATCGGCGACATCGAGGGCGTGGCCCGAGTCATCGCCGAGAGCGACATCTGGGTTCCGGTCCACCTCGTTATCGTCCTGGGGATCGTGCTGATGCTGGGCGGCCTGGTCGCCATCGGTCACTCGATACGCGGCGGCCTCGCCGGAGCCCTGGCCCGGTTCGGATACGCGGCCGCCGTCCTGGGGGCCGCGATCGGTCTCGTCCTCGTCATCCTCGACGGCGTGGCGGCCCGTCAGCTCGCCCAGGAGTGGGCGTCGGCTTCGACGGAGAACCGGGACATCGCGCTCGGCCTCGTCCACGCGAACGAGACCATCAACTTCGCGTTGGCCAGCCTGTTCAACTTCATCTTCGCCGCCGTCACGTTCATCCTGTTCGGCCTGGCCGTGGCGCTCTCGGGCCTGTACCCGAGGTGGCTCGGGTTAGTGGCCGCCGGCGCGGGGGCCCTGTCCCTGGTCGCCGGGACGATCCAGGCATCGGTCGGCGAACCCACCGAGGCCTCCCGGGTGCTCACGATCATCGGGCCCACGATTATCACGCTGTGGTTGCTGGTCATGGGGATCCTGGTCCTGCGAAAGGCCGGAGCGGTGCCCGTCCGATCGGTCGGCGTCGAGGCGGGAGGCGGGGCGTGAGCGGCGAACTGCTCCTGTCCGAAGACGCCCGCTCGACCGCGGGGATCCTGCTCCTCACGATCGTGGCCGTCGAGTACGGGGGGACGTTCATGCTCAGGGTGGTCCGCGGTCGGGTGCAGATGACGCCGTTCCAGAAGGCGTTCGCTCGGGCCGGCCACGCCCACGCCGGAGTGCTGGTGCTCGCCGCGCTCATCTGTCAGATCCTGGCTGACGCGGCCGATCTCAGCGGGTTCCAGGGCATCCTGGCCAGAGGCGGTGTGCCGGTCGCGGCCATCCTGTTCCCGGCGGGTTTCTTCTTCTCCTCGATCGGGAGGGGTCGAACCGAGCCGAACCGGCTGATCTGGCTCCTGTACGGGGGCGCGACGGTGCTGGCCGCAGGCGTCGTGTCGTTGGGGCTCGGTCTCTTGCGCTAGAGGTTGGTCGCTATCAGCAACGAGGACGGATGCCCCCTCGGACTCATCGGCGCCGGACCCCATCCTGACCCCCTCAGACCGGTCAATCCAGTCCAGAAGCCGCCTCTCTAGGCCGACTTGACGTGGGCCGGCTCGGAAGCGTATATTCCTAGCGAGTTATAGAACTGAGAGGTTATATGAGGGCAGACACCCTCGATCTGGTATTCGGGGCCCTGGCCGATCCGACGCGCCGAAAGATCCTGACGCGATTGGCCTCGGGGGAGGCGAGCGTCACGGAGCTCGCGGAGCCCTTCGGGATCAGCCAGCCCGCCATCTCCAAGCACCTCAAGGTCCTGGAGCGGGCCGGCCTGATCGCCCGGGGGAAGGAGGCGCAGCGGCGGCCCTCCAGGCTGAAGGCGGAATCGCTCGACGACGTGTCGAGGTGGGTGGAAGGGCTGCGGCGGAACTGGGAGGACCGGCTCGACCGGCTGGACGACTACCTGCAGGAGCTGCAGAGGAAGGGAGAGAGATGAGCGAGACGGGAAGCATAGCGGTCGCAGAAGGCCGCGACGAGTCTTATCGGTCCACCCAGTTCTTACCTTCGACGCACTGACACACGGATCGACGAAACGGAGCGGGAACGATGTCGAGGATCATCGAGCAGGCAGTCGTCACCCTGGACGGCCAGATCAGCACGCCGCAGGACTGGCTTCCCACCAGGTGGGCCGGCGAGTTCGAGCAGCTCTCCAAGGACCTGCTCTTCTCCGTCGACGCGCTCCTCTACGGGCGGGTCACGTACGAGAACCACGCCGAGGTGTGGCCCACCCTGGAGGAGGCATTCGGTGACTACGCGGTCCGGATGAACACCATCCCCAAGTACGTAGCCTCGCGCACCCTCACCGAGATGAAGTGGAACGCCACGCTGCTCGGAGGCGACGTCGTCGACGCCGTGCGAAAGCTGAAGGAACAGCCGGGCGGCGACATCCTCAAGGTCGGCACCGGCGGCTCGTTCAGCCGGACGCTGCTCGAGCACCGACTGGTCGACGAATACCTGTTCTGGCTGTTCCCGGTCATCGCCGGCAGCGGCGAACGACTCTACGACGGGATCGACACCACGGATTTCGACCTGATCGACGTCAAGCGGCTCGACAACGGCATCCTCGGCCTCACCTACGTTCCCGTCACCAGCTAACAGCAGATCGCTGAACGTCATGTGAGCGCCGTGGTGGCTGGAAGGGCTGCGGTGGAGCTGGGTGGAGCGGCTCGACGAGCTGGACGACTACCTGCAGGAGCTGCAGGAGAAGGGAGAGGAGAGATGAGCGAGACGGGAAGCACAGCGGTCGGAGAAGGCCACGAGATCGAGGTGACGCGCACGTACGACGCGCCGCGAGAGCTCGTCTTCGACGCCTGGACCAAGGGGGAGCACCTCAGGAACTGGTTCGCGCCGGCGCCGTTCACCGTCCCCGAGGTGGAGTCCGATCCGACCGAGGGAGGCCTCTACCGGCTCGCCATGCGCTCGCCCGAGGGTGAGGTCTTCTGGAGCCGGGGAACCTACCGCGAGGTCGTTCCACCCGAGCGGTTCGTGCTATCGCAGGGGGTCCTGGGCCCGGACGACGAGCCGCTGTTCGAGGCGACGACCACCGTGACCTTGAGGGACGAGGGCGGGAAGACCACGGTCACCGTGCACGAGCGGGTCGAGAAGATCTTCGACCC
>CALAEC010000111.1 GCA_937890785.1 uncultured Actinomycetes bacterium | reverse complement strand
CGGTCCGGGATCTGGCCTGGCCGCCCGAGGACATCTTCCCGCTGGCCGACATCTCTCAGGCCACCGACTTCGACGGCCCCACGATCGCCGCGGCCGGGCCGATGATCACGGCGCGCGGCGGCTACCCGACCCGCTCCGGCTGGGCGCCGCCCGGCACGGGGCTCGAAGTGGCCGGCCCCGAGCAGGCGGCCGCCGCCGTGGCCCGGATCGCCGAGCAGGACCCGGCGGTCATCAAGGTCGCCTTGAACGCCGAGGCCGGGCCGACGCTCACCGACGCGGAGCTCGTCGCGGTGTGCGGGGCCGCCCACGAGCGAGGCCTGGCCGTGACCGCCCACGTCCAGGGGAGCGGGCAGACCGATCGGGCGGTCGGCGCCGGCGTCGACGAGCTGGCCCACTGCCCCTGGACGGAGCGGCTCAGCGACGAGCTGGTGGCTTCGTTGGCCCGCACCGCCGCGGTGGTCGGCACCCTCGATATCCACGCCGGGGATCCGTCGGCGCTCGGGATCGCCATCGACAACCTCCGCCGGTTCGCCGCGGCCGGCGGCCGGGTCCGGTACGGCACCGACCTCGGGAACGGTCCGATCCCTCCGGGGATCCACGTCGGGGAGGTCCGGCATCTCGCCGAGGCCGGGCTCGACGCCCCGGCCATCCTCCGGGCCATGACGCTGTCGCCGCTCCGGGAGGGCGCCGAGGCCGACGTGATCGGGGTGGCCGGCGATCCCTTCGAGGATCTCGGGGCCCTGGAGCGGATCCGCCTGGTGGTCCGCACGGGGACCGTTCGGGTCGGCCCGTGACCCCGGTAGCATGCCGCCGATGATTGGGGTCCCACGGGTGGGCGTGGTCCTCGCCGCCGGCCGGTCCGAGCGGCTTCGCGCGGTGACCGGAGGTGGTTCGAAGGCGCTGGTCCGGCTGGGCGGGCTTCGGCTGGTGGAGCGGGCCATCCGAACGCTCCTGGCGACGGGGGTGGAACGGGTGATCGTCGTGGTGGGCTACCACGCGGGCCCCGTGGCGGCGGTGGCGCAGCGAACCGCCCCCGGCCGGGTGCATGTCGTCGAGGCGGCGGGCTGGGAGGAGGGGAACGCCGCCTCGCTGACAGCCGTCGAGACGGCTCTGGCAGACGAGCCGATGTTCCTGGTGGTCACTGTCGACAGCGTCTTCGCCGAGGACGCCCTGGCGGAGGTGGCCGGAGCCGGCCGCCCCGCCGTCCTGGTCGACCCTGCCCCCGATCCCGAGGTGTGGAAGGAAGCCACCAAGGTCAGCGTCGATCCTGCCGGGCGGGTGCTGGAGCTGGGGAAGGACACGGCCTCGCCGACGGTCGATGCGGGGGCGCTCCTCCTGCCCCGCGAGGTATTCGAGTCGGTCCGGCGGAGCCGGGCCCGCGGGGACGGATCGTTGTCCGGAGCCGTGACCGACCTCATCGCAACCGCCCCGGTGACGGCCGTCCCGATCCGGTCCGAAGCCTGGTGGCAGGACGTGGACACGCCCGAGGATCTGGCCCAGGCCGCTGGCCTGCTCCGGTCCGGCCTGCCCCGCCCGAGCGACGGGCCAGTGGCTCGCCTCCTGAACCGCCGGCTCTCGGTCCCGGTCTCCTGGCTCCTGGTTCGGTTCGGCCCGGACCCGGACCTGCTCTCCGCGGTGGCGTTCGTCGTGGGGCTGCTGGCGGCGGCGTTCCTCGCTTCGGGGCTCGGGGTCGCCGGCGGGATCCTGGTCCAACTGTGCTCGATCCTCGACGGCGTGGACGGCGAGGTGGCCCGGCTGCAGCTACGGGCCGGGCCGCGAGGGACGCTCCTCGACGGGGTCCTCGACCGCCTGGGCGACGCGGCCATCTGCGCCGCGCTGGGGATCTGGGCCATCGACACCGGGACGTCGCCGGCCGTGACCGTGGTCCTGGTGGTGGCGGCCACCTCGGGGGCGATGCTCTCGATGGCAACGAAGGACCGGGTGGCCGCGCTCGGCCTGGAGCCGCCGTCGGAGCGGCGGATCGGGTGGCTGCTCGGAGGACGAGACGGGCGGCTCCTCATCATCGCGGTCCTGTCCGTGCTGGGGCTCCCCCAGGCGGCCCTGACGGCGTCGGCCGCCACCTCACTGCTCTCGGCCGCCCTCCGTGTGTCGTTCGCCCGCACGGTCGCCCCGTCCTGAGGGGCCTGTCTGACCGCCTCGGTACAATGGGGCCGATGGGCACCGATCGGATCGTCATCCACGGGGCCCGAGAGCACAATCTCCGGAACGTTCACCTGGAGCTTCCCCGGGACCGGCTGATCGTGTTCACGGGCCTGTCCGGCTCCGGGAAGTC
>CALAEC010000110.1 GCA_937890785.1 uncultured Actinomycetes bacterium | reverse complement strand
GCCTTGCGTGGCCGGGGCCTCCCCGGTACAAAGGTGGCGCCCGCAGCACAGGAGCACGCTTGGCCAGGAAACCTCCCCGTCTCGCCGCCGTCGTCATGGCCGCCGGAAAGGGCAAGCGGCTGAAGTCCCGCACGCCCAAGGTCCTCCACCCGATCGCCGGCCGACCCGTGTTGTGGCACGTCCTCCAGGCCGTCCGGGCGGTCCGCCCGACGGTCGTCTCCGTGGTCGTGGGACACAAGGGCGACGAGGTCGAGCAGGCCGTCCGAAGCTGGGACCTCTCTCTCCCGCTGCGGTTCGTCGATCAGGGCGAACCGCTTGGGACCGGCCATGCCGTCCTCTCCGCCGAGGGCTCGCTCAAGGGGGCCACCGAGGTCGTGGTGATGAACGGCGACGAACCGCTCGTCACCGGGACGCAGCTTCGCGACCTCGTCCGCCTCCATCGGCGCTCGGGCGCGGCGGCCACCGTGCAGACCACCCTGGCGCCATCGATCCGAGGCCTGGGGCACGTGGTCCGCGATGGGGATGCCTTCGTCAAGATCGTGGAGGCGCCACCGAGGACCGCGCACGCCGCGGTGATCCCAGAGGTGGCCACGGGCATGTACGTCTTCCGTCGTGAAGACCTCTTCGGTGCCCTCCCGTTGGTCGGGAGGGAGAACCCGCATCGGGAGTACTACCTGGTCGATGTCCTGGGCATCCTTCGGGACAAGGGAGAGGACATCGCCGTGCAGCAGGTGGACAACGGCGGGGCAGTGGGGACGAACGCTCGGGCCGACCTGGCCTCGGCCACCACGGTGATGCGCCGCCGGATCGTCGAGGGGCTGATGGACCGCGGGGTCACGATCGAGGATCCGGAACGGACCTACATCGACGTCGAGGTCGCGGTGGGCCACGACACCACGATCCGCCCGGGGACCCACCTGCGAGGGAGCACCCGGATCGGCGAGGGCTGCACGATCGGCCCGGAGGCCGACATCGCAGACTCGACCGTCGGGCCCGACGCCGTGGTGGAGCGCTCCGTGGTCCGTGAGGCCCGCATCGGGCCTCGGGCGGCGGTGGGGCCGTATGCTCACCTGCGGCCCGGGACCGTGCTGGCCGCCGACACGAAGGCCGGCTCGTTCGTGGAGATCAAGAACTCCCGAATCGGGGAGGGGAGCAAGGTGCCGCACCTGGCGTACGTCGGCGACGCCACGATCGGGCGCAACGTCAACATCGGGGCCGGCACGATCACCGTCAACTACGACGGCTATGCGAAGCACCGGACCGCCATCGGCGATGACGCCCGGATCGGGAGCGATACGATGTTGATCGCTCCGGTTCGCGTCGGCCGGGGAGCGGTGACGGGGGCGGGCTCGGTGATCACGAGAGACGTCCCGGCCGGAGCCCTGGCGGTGGAGCGGGACGAGCAGCGGGTGGTTCGGGGCTACCGCGAGCGGAAGGATCGGGAGATGCGGCGTCGGGCGAAGAGGGGGAGGGCGTGACCAGCATCAAGGAGATCGTTACCAAGAAGCGGATGATGCTGTTCTCGGGGACCGCGCATCCGTCGCTGGCCGAGGAGATCGGCGCGCACATCGGGGTGGAGCTCTGCGACTCGAAGATCTTCCGCTTCGCCAGCGGGGAGATCTACGTGCGGTCCGAGGAGAGCGTCCGTGGCTCGGACGTGTTCGTCATCCAGACCCATGCCGATCCGGTCAACGAGTCGATCATGGAGCAGCTGGTCATGATCGACGCGCTGAAGCGGGCCTCGGCGAAGCGGATCACTGCGGTCGTTCCGTACTACGGCTACTCCCGCCAGGACAAGAAGGCCCTGGCCCGGGAGCCGATCTCGGCCAAGCTGGTGGCCGACTGCCTCTCGGTCGCGGGTTCGGATCGCGTGGTCTCGGTCGATCTGCACAGCGGCCAGATCCAGGGGTTCTTCGACGTCCCGTTCGACCACCTCACCGCGCTGCCGCTCCTGTCCGGCTACCTTCAGGAGGCCGAGCCGCTTCGGGACAAGCAGCTCGTTGTCGTTTCGCCGGACGCCGGCCGGGTGAAGGTGGCCGAGCGCCTCGGCGAGCAGATGGACGCCGATCTGGCGTTCATCTACAAGCGGCGGTCGAAGCGCGAGGCGCACAAGATCGAGGGGATGGTGGTCGAGGGTGACGTCAGGGGCCGTCCCTGCATCCTGATCGACGACATGATCGACACCGCCGGGACCATGGTCGAGGGGGCCCGGGCCCTCCAGGCCGAGGGCGCGTCGGACATCTACGTGGCCGCCACGCACGCGGTTCTGTCCGGGAAGGCCGTACAGAAGCTCGAAGAGGCCCCCATCACCGAGGTCGTGGTCACGAACACCCTGCCGATCCCGGACGAGAAGCGGATCGGCAAGCTCACGGTGCTCTCGATCGCCCCGATCGTGGCCTCGGCGCTGCAGGCCGTGTTCGAGGACGAGTCGGTCTCCGAGATCTTCCACGGCGAGAACCAGCCGTAGTCAGGCCGGCTCGCCGGCGTGGTAACGGCGGAACTGCGGCACGGCCAGCGCCAGGATCCCCACGCCGGCCACACACGCCACCCCGCCGGAGATCACCGAGAACACCGGCGAGGTCAGCTGCGCGACCACGCCGGCCTCGAGGTCGCCGAGCCGCGGCCCGCCGACCACCACCATGATGTGGATCGAGGAGAGCCGCCCGCGGAGCGAGTCGGGGACGCTGGACTGCAGGATGGTGGAGCGGAAGATCGCGCTGATCACGTCGGCGGCCCCGGCAACTGCCAGGAACCCGAGCGCTAGCAAGAACGCATCGGTGGAGAGGCCGAACCCGATGATGGCCAGTCCCCACACGGTCACGGCCCACAGCACCGCTCTCCCCTGGTGCCGGACGTGCCGAACCCAGCCGGTGAGCAGCGCCCCGACGAGCGCTCCGGCCCCGGGGGCCGCGTACAGCAGGCCGAGCCCGGCGGGTCCCACGCCGAAAGCCTCCCGAGCCAGCACCGGGAACAGGGCTCTCGGCATGCCGAAGATCATCGCGTCGAGGTCAACCAGGAAGGTCGACACGAGCACACGTCGGCCCTTCAGGTATGCGAACCCCTCCCGCACCGCGGTCAGCACCGGGGGCCTGGTGCCCTCCCGATCCGGCGGCATCGGGCGCATCGCCAGGAGCGCGGCGATGGCGGCCAGGAACGTCACCGCGTCGATCGCGTACGCCCACGCCAGCCCGAACCGGGCGATGATCAGGCCGCCGATGGCCGGCCCGGCCACGTCGTTCACCTGGAACAGCACCTGGTTGAGGGCGATGGCCGAGGACAGGCGATCCCTCGGCACCAGGTTCGGGATCGCCGCCGAGCGAGCCGGCGCGTCGAACGCGGAGGACGCGGAGCTCAGGGCGGCGGCCAGGTACAGGAACCACAGCGGCGGCCGGTCCATCAGTGCGCCGCCCACGAGCAGCAGCGAGGCCGCCATCGATCCCGCCTGGGACACGATGAGCAGGCGGCGCCGATCGACCGCGTCCGCCACGGCCCCGCCGACCAGCGAGAACAGCACCAGCGGGACGAACTGGACGAGCCCGATGACCCCCACGGCCAGAGGCGAGCCGGTGAGGTCGAAGACCTGGAAGGGCAGGGCCACCAGGGCGATGTGCCGACCGGTGTGCGACACGAGCTCGCCGAACCACAGGAGGCGGAAGTCGCGTGAGATCCGGAGCGGCGTGAAGTCGAGCACCGTCCGGCGGACCATCCGGGCCGCCCGACCCCGCCGGCTCGCCTCGGGGTCGGGGCTGAGCTCGTCCGGCGGTCGCATCGGCCCAGGATAGCGACGGTCGGGCGGCCGACCGCCCTGCTACGATTGGCCCGGTATGGCTGAGGTGAAGCTGACGGCCGAGTCCCGGGACGCGGTCGGCAAGGGCGCGGCCCGGAAGATCCGGGCCGCCGGTAAGGTTCCCGCGGTCCTCTACGGGCCCGCGGTCGAGCCGATGCGCCTGGCCGTCGACGCACTCCAGCTGTGGCACGCCCTCCACACCGACGCCGGCACGAACGTGCTGATCAACCTGGCCGTGGACGGCGACACGTTCCTGACGATGCCTCGCGAGGTCCAGCGGGACATCGTCAAGGGGACGCTCCTCCACGTCGACTTCCTCCGGATCCGGCGGGACGTGGCCATCC
>CALAEC010000109.1 GCA_937890785.1 uncultured Actinomycetes bacterium | reverse complement strand
GCTTCGAGCTCCCTCGCTCGCGCTCGCCTCCGCTCGAGGAGCCCCGCCTCGGAGGCGCCCTCCCCGCTCCTCACGTTCGTGATCGACCGATGGATGAGGGGGGCTCGCTTCGGGGGTGGGCGGGGGCCGGGGCGGGCGTCGTCGAGGCGCCGGAAACATGGTCCCCCCGTGCGTCGGCTCGGCCGTGTGCGAATCACCGTCCGTGGACCCGAACGGAGACCGAGCAGCCCGCCCGGCCCCGCCCGCCTCGATGCGCTCCACCGTGTACGTCTGCTGACTGTGGTTCGCGTCGAGGGGGAGGACCGGGATGCCGTGCTGGCGGGCGTCCTCGAGGATCAGCCGGCGAGGGTACATCCCCGGCTCGTGAGTGAGCACCCCGGCCAGAAACGCCGCGGTGTGATGCGCCTTCAGCCACGCCGACTGGTACGTGGGCACGGCGAAGGCCGCGGCGTGGGCCTTGCAGAACCCGAACGAGGCGAACGAGGCCAGCTCCCGCCACACGGTCTCGGCGTCGCCCGAGCCGAGCCCGGCGGCCGTGGACCGGAACAGGAAGTCCGTGCGGAGGTCGTCGATCTCGACGTCGTCGTCGAGATGGCGGCGGATCCGGTCGGCCTCGGCCAGCGAGCATCCGGACGCGGCCAGCACCCGCATCACCTGCTCGTGGTACACGATCACGCCGTGGGTCTCCCGCAGGATCGGCCGGAGCATCGGATGCGCGTACCGGGGCCGTTCCCACCGGTGCCGGCGGTTCAGGAACGGGGTGACCATGTCGGACTTCACCGGCCCCGGCCGGAACAGCGAGATGTCGACGATGAGGTCCTCGAACCGCGTCGGCTGGAACTTCTGGAGCAGCTCCCGCTGGCCCGGTGACTCGATCTGGAAGCACCCCAGCGTCCGCGACTCGCGGATCAGGTCGAACGTGGCCTCGTCGTCCCTGGGGATCCGCTCGAGTTCGATGGCCTGGCCGGTGGTTCGCTCGATCTCGTCGAGGGCGTGGCGCATCGCCGAGAGCATCCGAACGCCGAGGACGTCGAGCTTGAGCAGGCCGAGTCGTTCCACGTCGTCCTTGTCGGCCTGGACCATCCGGTGGCCCAGGAACGACCGTTCCATCGGCACCCGGTCGGGAAGGTCGTCTCCGGAGAGCACGATGCCCGACGGGTGGAGCGCCAGGTGCCGGGGGAACCCGTTCAGCCGCTCGGCCACCCGGAACAGCAGCTCGAGCTGGCCGACGCCCATGTTCGACCCGCGGAGCTCCGGGAGCGTCTCCAGCGCGTCGCGGATCCGGTGCGCGCCGATGTGGGGGAAAGCCTTGGCCACCCGGTCGATCTCGGCGTCGGGATAGCCGAGGGCCTTCCCGACCTCACGCACCGCGGCCCGGGCCCGGTAGGTGTCGACCATCGTCACGCACGCGCACCGGTCGTCGCCGTACCGACGGAGAACCATGTCGTAGACCTCCTCGCGCCGGGCCGACTCCACGTCGAGGTCGATGTCCGGCAGCTCGTCGCGCAGCGGGTTGATGAACCGCTCGAACAGGAGGCCGTGGTGGACCGGATCGACCTCGGAGATCCCGGTCAGGTAGCACACCAGTGAGCCGGCCGCCGAGCCTCGGGCGGCGCACCGGACCCCCATGTCTTTCACCTCGCGGACGATGTCGGCCACGGTCAAGAAGTACGCCGAGTACCCCATCCGCCGGATGTCGTCGAGCTCCCGGTCCAGTCGGTCGAGGACCTCGCGGTCACGTCCCATGACGCGCTCGTCGAGGCCCCGGTGGCACCGCTCGGCCAGGACCGAGGTGGCGGTCCGCCCCGCCGGCGTGGGGAAGTCGGGGAAGTGCACGCCACCCAGGCCGAGGTCGAACTCGCAGGCCTCGGCGATCCGCACGGTGGCGTCGCATACCTCCGGACGCTCTTCGAACAGCGCCCGCATCGCCGCAGGCGGCTTCAGCCATCCCTCGGCGTTCCGCCGGCTGACGTGGTGTTCGGTCACGGGGACGATCTCCCGCATGCACTCGAGGGCGTCGGCCACGAAGGCGTCCTCGGGCACGAGGTAGCGCACCGTGTTGGTGGCCACCGCGGAGACCTCGGCCTCCTCGGCCAGCCGCAGGAGTGCCCGGATCTCGACGGGGCTCCCCGGCTCCAGGCGGTTCCGGAGCTCGACGAAGCACCACCGGCCGAACGCCTCACGCCATGGCCGGAGCAGCTCCCGGGCTGCACCGGGCCGGCCCGACCGCGCCAGCCGGCCCGGCGTCGAATCCGGGCCCAGGAGACAGACCAGCCCCTCAGCCCGAGCCATGACCTCTGACGGCCGGAGCGACGGCTCCCCCCGTTCGACCGTCCGTGCCGGGGGGTCCGCTCGCTGTCCGGACTCACGACCACTACGCTCGGGGCGAGCTACCCCCCCGGACCCCCCCATGTGGGCCTGGGTGATCAGCCGACACAGGTTCGCGTACCCGGTAGCGTCCCTCGCCAGCAGGACCACGTGGGAATCACTGGTCGGGCCGTCGGCGCGTCTACGTTTCAACGTGCTCGGCCCGGCACCTGCCGTGCCTGCGCGCGATTCCACCGACGCGCCTCGGCCCCCCCGATGATCACCTGGGAGGGCCGGCGCGGGCCGCGGCGGGCGTCGTCGAGGCGCCGGAAACATGATCCCCCCGGCCGCTCGCTCGGCCGTGGGCGACTCCCCGGACGCTGGCCCGAACGAAGACCGAGCAGCCCGCCCGGCCACGCCGGCCCCCAACGTCAGTCTCGCGCCGAGGATCGGCTTCACGCCGACCCTGGCGCACGCGTCGACGAATCGGACCGCGCCGAGGAGCGTGTCCGTATCGGTCATGGCCACCGCCGGCATGCCGAGCTCGGCCGCCCGCACCGCCAGGGTCTCGGGGAGGTACGCGCCGTCCTTCAGCGAGAACGCCGACCGGCAGTGGAGATGGACGAACCCGCCCACGGAGCCCTCCCCCAGGGAATCGAACGTATGTTCGGAACCGACAGACTACGTCGGCGACCGGGCCGGCGTCAAGGGAGGGTGTCAAGGGAGGGTCAGGTGCCTTCGAGGCAGCCGGCCACCTCGAGCGGCAGGCCGGGGAATCCGAAGACCTCCTCCCGAGTCTCCGGGTCGCGGCCGGTCACGAAGTCGTAGGGCTCGCCGGCCCACTCCCCCGGAAGGTCCGGGTACGGCTGCGGCTCGGCCCCCTCGACCAGCTGGAACCCCACCCAGTCGGGCGAGCGGATCCCGATGCTGTCGAACGGAGCCACCGCCACCACGCCGGCCCCGAACGACCGCTTCTCGATCAGGAACCGGCCGGCGAACGACTCATCGC
>CALAEC010000108.1 GCA_937890785.1 uncultured Actinomycetes bacterium | reverse complement strand
GCGCAGCGTGATCGTGGGGTACTTCGAGGATGGCGGGAACCTGGTCACGATGGCGATGAACGGCTGGGGAGAGGGGGAGCCGGCGTGGTGGCTCAACCTCCAGGCGAATCCGGACGCGAGGGTCGACCTCGTCGAAGGACCGAGGCGCGTGCGGGCCCACGCGGCGACCGGGAGCGAGCGGGTCCGGCTGTGGGATCGTTGGCGCCAGATCGACGACAACCTGGACGCCTACGCGGCCATGCGTCCGTCCGAGACGGCTGTGGTCGTGCTGGAGCCACGGCCAGACCCGCCGGGATCGGCGTAAGGCTGGGCTGGAAGGAAACTCTGACTGAGCTCGCTTCGCTAGGGGCTCGGTGCCGTCCTCGGTAGTCTCCGGGGCCATGTCTCGCGCATCCCGGTGGATCCTGACCGGCCTCGTGCTGGTCGCGGCCGGTGTCGTCGCTTGGGTGTGGACGATCGCTCGGCCCGATGCCGGCCCGATGGCCACACCGTCGCCGTCGCCCTCGCCGAGCCCGCCGGGCTACGTCCTCGACGTCGCCCTGCGTCGGGTCAAGGCCATCCCCGTGCGCGGCTCGGTGAAGCCGAGGAAGCTGCGCGCCCCTGCGGAAGCGGTCCGCCAGGCCTTCACCGACCTGTACTCGGCCGCCTTCGTCGATCCCAACCGGTGGGCCGGTGGTGCGTTCACCGGATTCCTCGACCACTTCGCTGCCGAGGCCCGAGGCGACGCCGGTGACCACCTCGACGACCTCACGTTGGGCCGGGCGGCCGGCCACGTCACCGCGGTCCGCCCCGAATGGGCCCGGCTCGACGTGCGGTTCCTGCTTGGCCCCCGTCGCGTCCCCGTGGCCGCGCAGACCTCGATGCGGTTCTCGGCCACCGCGTTCGCCGTCGACGGGACCGAGGTCCCGATCCGGCATCGCGGCGAGTACATGCTCCAGCGACTGCACGGCCGCTGGCTGATCGTGTCGTACGAGGTCGACGGCGGCCTCGGGCCCGAGGCCGCGCCATGAGACGCATCGTTGCCGCGGTGGTCACCCCCGCGCTGGTCGGCTGGATCGCCGTCGGCGCACTCGCCGCCGACCCTCCCGGACAGGCGCTTCCCCCGGCCCTGCAGCGAGGGATGGCCGCCGAGTTCCGGCCGGGCGTGCCCTCGAACGGCCCCATGTTCGTCCTGGCGATCGGGAGTGACGCCAGGCCCGGGCAGTCGGTGACCGGGGCGAGGGCGGATTCCCTCCACATCATCGGGGTGAACCCACAGAAGGGACGGGCCGCCATCCTGGGGATCCCCCGTGACTCCTACGTCCCCGTGCCCGGCGCCGGCTCGCAGAAGATCAACGCCGCGCTGTTCTTCGGCGGCCCGGAGCTGGTGGTCCGAACCGTCGAGCAGCTCACCGGCATCCGGATCGACGCCTACCTCCTGACCGGCTTCTTCGACTTCCGGAGGATGGTGACCAAGGTCGGGCCGATCGAGGTCGTGGTCCCGTACCCGATGAGCGACGCGGCTTCCAACGCTCACTTCCGGGCCGGACCGACGCGGGTGACGGGCCCCCGGGCCCTGGCGTTCTCCCGGAACCGCCACGATGCCCCAGGCGGGGACGTCGGCCGTTCCCTGAACCAGGGTCGGCTCCTGCTGGCGGCCCTGCGGGCGCTGCGAGACGACGTCCGAAGGGACCCCCTGGCGCTGTTCCGGTGGACCGCGGTGGGGTTCGAGCACGTTCGTACGGACCTCACCCTGCTCGAGATGCTCGAGCTGCTGAACGCCGCGGTGTCCGTCGAGCCGGCCCGGGTGGCCAACCGGGTCGTGTTCGGAGGAGGCGGCACGGTCGGCGGGGCCAGTGTGATTCAACTCGGTTCGGCGGCGCAGGCGATGTTCCGGGACCTGCGTGGCGACGGCCTGCTGGGCGGCCCGCCGGGGGGTTAGGCCTCGGAGGCGGCCGGGATCAACCCGAGCTCCTCGAGCACCCCTACCGGGACCACGTGGCAGTACGGCGTGTGGCCGTTCTTCTCGTAGTACGCCTGGTGGTAGTCCTCGGCCGGATAGAACTCCGGCGTCCGTTGGATCTCGGTGGCGATCGGCTTGTCGAACCGGGCCCGGGCTCGCTCCTTCGACGCCTCGGCGATCCGCTGCTGCTCCTCGGAGTGGGTGAAGATCGCGCTGCGGTACTGGTCACCGATGTCCGGTCCCTGCCGGTTCACCTGCGTCGGGTCGTGCATGGCCCAGAAGATCTCGACGAGCTGCTCGAACGTGACCCGTTCCGGATCGAACGTCACCCGGCACACCTCGGCGTGGCCCGTCGTGTGCGAGCACACCTGCTCGTACGTCGGGTTCGGGGTGGTGCCGCCGCTGTAGCCCACCTCGGCCTGGAGGACTCCGGGGACCCGGCGGTACACGTACTCAACGCCCCAGAAGCACCCCGCCGCGAACGTTGCCTGCTCGGTCATGGCTTCTCCTCGCTCCCTGGTCTGAGGCCATCGTACGGCATTCGCCCTGGGGGACCGCGCGCGCCGCCTCGCATCGGGGTAGATTCCCCCCATGGCCAGCAAGGACAAGGGCGTCGGGAAGACCCCCAAGAAGACCGCGCAGAAGAGCCTGAAGGAGAAGAGGGCCGCCAAGCGGCTCAAGAAGTCCGGGAAGTAGCCGGACCGCGTGCGGCCCCGCATGGACTGGCGGCTCGAGCTCGTGCAGGTCCCGGTCACGGACGTGGACCGGGCGAAGGCCTTCTACACGGAGAAGGCCGGGTTCACCCTCGACCACGACCACCAGGTCACCGACGAGCTCCGCTTCGTCCAGCTGACCCCGCCGGGTTCGGCGTGTTCCATCGCCCTCGGGACCGGGCTGGCGGACAAGCCCCCGGGCTCGGCCCAGCTCCAGCTGGTGGTCGAGGACATCCACGCCGCCCGAGACGAGCTGCAGGGACGGGGACTCGAGGTCGGCGAGGTCCAGGACTTCCCGTGGGGATCGTTCGTGTTCTTCCAGGATCCCGACGGGAACAGCTGGTCCGTCCAGCAGATCCTGCCTCGGGGCTGAATCGACGCTCAGGTCTCGGTGGCCGGCTCCGGCACGACCGCCTCGGCCGCCGGCACGCGTTCCGAACGTCCCCGGATGCCACGCAGCATCGAGGCCGCCAGGATGGCCACGCCGACCGCCACCACCGCCGCGATCGCCGTCGTCACCCGGAGGCCGCGAGTGAACGCGGCCTGAGCCACGTCGAGGAGCGCATCGCCGAGATCGTCGGGCAGCCGGGTGGCCACGGACACGGCCCCGCCCAGCGTGTCCTCCGCGGTCGCCGCCGCCGCGGCCGGCACGCCCTCGGGGATGCCGGTGGCCATGTCGGCCCGGTAGATCGCCGTGCCGATGCTGCCCAGGACGGCGATCCCCAGTGCCCCGCCGAGCTCGGCGCTGGTCTCGGAGATGCCTGATGCCACCCCGGCCCGCTCGGGCGGAGCGCTCCCCACGACCAGCTCGGTCGAGAGCGTGATCACGGGCGCGAGCGCCAGGGCCGTCACCCCGATCGAGACCAGGATCACGGCGAGGCTGTTGGCGCCGCCGACCTGGGTGAGCCCCAGGAGCCCCAGCGCCGCAACCGTGAGGCCCGACGCCATCACCACTGCCGGCCGGAACCGATGGATGATCTTCGGGGCGATCAGCGAGCCGACGATGAACCCCGCCCCGGACGGGAGCGACCACAGCCCCGCCTCCAGCGGGGACAGCCCCAGCACGAGCTGAAGGTACTGGGCCACGAACAGGAAGAAGCCGAAGGCGACGAAGATACTCAGCAGGTAGGTGGTCAGAGACGCACTGAACACGGGGATCCGGAACAGGCGGAGGTCGATCATCGGATCCTCCAGGCGAACCTGACGGCGCAGGAACACGAGGGCCAGGGCCACACCAGCCAGGATCGACAGCGCCGGGACTACGCCGAACCCTTCGATCGCCACCTGCTTCAGCCCGTAGATGACGGTCAGGATCGCGGCCAGCGAGAGCGCCGCGCTGGTCAGGTCCAGCCGGCCCGCGTTCGGGGCTCGGTACTCGGGCAGCACCCGGGGCCCCAGCAGCAGGAGGGCGGCCATGACCGGGAGCGCCAGGAGGAACACCGAGCCCCACCAGAACTGCTCCAAGAGCAGGCCGCCGGCCACCGGCCCGATGGCTCCGCCCGCCGAGAAGCTGGCGATCCAAACGCCGACCGCGACCGACCGCTGCTTCGGGTCGGTGAACATGTTGAAGATCAGTGACAGGGTCGAGGGGGCCAGCGTCGCCCCGGCCACGCCCATGAACGCGCGGCTGGCGATCAGCATCCCCGGGCTCGTCGAGAACGCCGCCGCCAGGGAGGCGATGCCGAACGCGCCCGCGCCGATCATCAGCAATCGCCGCCGCCCGATCCGATCACCCAGTGTGCCCATCGTGATCAGCGAGCCGGCCACCAGGAACCCGTAGATGTCGATGATCCACAGCAGCTCCGTGCTGCTCGGCCGGAGGTCGGCGCTCAGCCGGGGGACGGCGAGGTGAAGGACCGTGAGGTCCATCGCGTACAGCAGACACGCCAGCGCCAGGACGGCCAGGCCGACCCACTCGCGGCGCCCGGCCTTTGTCACTTCGGTCGTCTCCATCGCTTCGGTCAAGTCACGCTCCGTTCGTCATCCCTGGGGAACTGACGGTGCCCGGCGCCGAGACTCATCGGTCCGGGATCGAAGCGCCGTGCCACGAACGGGTCCGATCAGGCGGCCGTTTCCCTCGGCCGGATGTTGTGGTTCCGGTGGAACAGGTTCGTCGGGTCGTACTTCGCCTTGATCGCGGCCAGCCGCTCCCACGCTCCGCCCGGGTAGGCGGCCCGGACCTTGCCAGGACCCTCGTCGCCCAGGAAGTTCACGTACACGCCTGCGTCGTCCTGGCGGAGCGCCGACTCGAACTCGCCGACCCACGCATCGCGCACGGCGCGGTCGTCCGGGCCCTCGTAGAACGCAGCCAGGTTCGCCATGATCCGGCTGTTCCGGTGTGCGAACGCGGTGGCCTCGACGGGCACGCGGGCCATAGCCCCCCCGAGGGCCCGGAGCTGGCAGACGCGCATCGCAGCGTCGGACGCTTCGAGCGCCGCCATGATCGTCTCGGCCGCGGACCGATCGATCCGGTCCACGAACATCGTCCGGGCCACCGCGGTCGGGTGGTATTCCTCGGCCCCCTCTGGCTCCTCGAACATCTTCGGGTAGGGCATCGGTCCGACCGTGTCCATGACCGGCTCGGCCACGGATCGTAGCGGGGCCACCGCCGCCTCGCCGTCCTCGAGCCGACCGGCGTGCACCAGCAGGACCCACGCCACCAGCTGCCCCACCAGATCCTCGGGCACCCCCGGCATCGGCATCGCCGGCATCACGTTGACGATGGCCGAGAGCTCGTCGGGCGCCGCCTCGGTCGCCTCGACCAGCGACCGGACCACGTCCGCCGACGCGCGGAGGATCAGTTGCCCGCCCACGACCGTCCCGACCTCGTGGAGCCGGAACCGGAACCGGGTGGCCACCCCGAAGTTGCCGCCCCCGCCCCGGATCGCCCAGAACAGGTCCGGGTGGCGCTCTTCGTCGATCAGGAGGTGCCGCCCGTCGGCCGTGACCACCTCGGCGGCCAGGAGCGAGTCGATCGTCAGGCCGTGCTTGCGAACAAGAAAGCCGATGCCGCCTCCCAGGGTGATGCCGCCCAGCCCCACCGAGCCGGTGTCGCCGAAGCCCGTGCCCAGGCCGTGTTCGGCGGTGGCGGCGGTGTACTCGCCGGTGGTAAGCCCGGTCCCGGCCCAGGCCGTGCGGCCGTCCGCGTCGATGTCGAGCGATCGCAGCTCGCCGACGTCGAGCACGATGCCGCCTTCGGTCAGGCCGTGGCCGGGGCCGCTGTGGCCCCCGCCGCGTACGGCCAGCTCCAGCCCGGTCTCCCGAGCCACCCCGATCACCGCGGCCACCTCAGCCGCATCGCGGGGGCGGGCGATCGCCGCCGGCCTCAGATCGACGTCGCCGGGAACGACGGTGCGGGCGCGGTCGTAGTCGTCGTCCTCCGGGCCGATCACGCGGCCCCCGATCGCCTCCCGGAGCCGGGGGATCGCGCGTCCCGCGGCATCAATGATGTTGTCGTGGGGCGTCATCCGGTCCTCCTCGTCCCAGTGTCTCCCGTCGTGTCAACCGTCGGACGACCGCGACGGGTCGAAGTCATCGGCCGGCCAGAGGCCGTGGCGGGATGTCTGCTAGCCTGACGTTACGAGCCAGCCGTGGGTGACACCTCCACCACCGAGCGGACGACCGGCCCGCCCGAAACCGGCCGAACCGCTGAGCTCGAAGCCGCGCTGGAAGGCCACCGGGCCGAGCTGACAGCGTACGCCTACCGGATGCTGGGCTCGGCGTTCGAGGCCGAGGACGCCGTGCAGGAGACGATGATCCGGGCATGGCGTGGGATCGAGGGCTTCGAGGGCCGCGCGGCCCTTCGATCCTGGCTGTACCGCATCGCCACGAATGTCTGTCTCGACATGCTCAAGGGGAAGCAGCGGCGGGCCCGTCCGATCGACCTGAGTCCGGCCGGCACC
This sequence comes from uncultured Actinomycetes bacterium, assembly GCA_937890785.1. Classification (GTDB taxonomy): domain Bacteria; phylum Actinomycetota; class UBA4738; order UBA4738; family CALAEC01; genus CALAEC01. The sequence goes on along the minus strand of CALAEC010000108.1, from coordinate 1,824 downwards.
GCCGAGACCGCGCTCGGGGTTGCGCTTCCGGAGGCGGCCTGGATCGAGCCGATCCCCGACGGGCGGGTGCTGCCCGAGGACGGCGATCCAGCCGAGGTGGCCGAGTCGAAGGAGTCGATCCGGCTCGCCTTCGTGGCCGCGCTCCAGCGCCTGCCGCCCCGCCAGCGCGCGGTGCTGATCCTGCGGGAGGTCCTCCGCTGGAAGGCCGGCGAGGTCGCCGAGCTCCTCGACACCACGGTGGTCTCGGTGAACAGCGCGCTCCAGCGCGCCCGCGCCGCGCTGGCTCGCACTGGGTCCCGGCCGGCCCGGCCGCTGGACGAGGCTGAGCACGAGCTGGTCACCCGCTACGTGGATGCGTTCGAGCGCTACGACATGGACGCGCTGACCGCCGTGCTTCGCGAGGACGCGTTTTGGTCGATGCCGCCCTTCGAGCTGTGGCTGCGGAGCCACGGCGACGTCGTCGCGTGGTGCCTCGGGCCGGGGATCGGCTGTCGGGACTCCCGGCTGGTGCCCATCGCGGCGAACGGATCGCCCGCGTTCGGCCAGTACAAGCCGAGCGAGACCGAAGACGTCCTCGAGCCCTGGTCCCTCCAGGTCCTAGAGGTCTCAGGCGATCGGATCGATGGGATCACGTTCTTCCTCGACACCGCTCGGTGGTTCCCGCTCTTCGACCTCCCGCCCCGGCTCGAGGTCTGACCAGCAGGGCAGGATCTCGGAGAGTCCCATGAGCTCGAGCAGATCACGCAGCTCGATGCAGGCATGGCGGAGCCGCACCCGGCAGCCGGATCGGCGGGCCAGCAGCTGGAGCCGGGCCAGCGCTTCCACGGAGGCGGCATCGGGATGGCCCAGAGCGGTCACGTCGCACGTCACCACCGCCAAGGCACGTGCCCCGGGTGACAGCCGCGACCGGACCCCGTCCCACAACCCGGGGACGTCGGCGGGCGCCAAGGGACCGCCGATGGTGACGTCGATCGATACGGGCCTGGGACCGTGCCATCCCCGCGCCCTCTCAGAACCCCCCAACGGGCGACCTCCTTCACACTGGAGACCGCCGGGGCATCACGGAATCATCGGTGTGACCGATGAGTCCCCGGTGGTGGCGCGGTCCTAGCGATCGATGAGGAGGTGTCGAAGGTGCGCAAGCTGTTCGTGAGCGAGTTCCTGACGGTCGACGGCGTGATGCAGGCGCCCGGAGCCTCCGACGAGGATATGGAGGGAGGGTTCCAGCACGGGGGCTGGCAGCTGGCGTACTTCGACGAGGTGTTCGCCACCAGCATGACGGAGACCATGGCGGAGACCGGTGGCTTCGTCCTCGGCCGGAAGACCTACGAGCTCTTCGCCGCGTACTGGCCCACCGCGAAAGAGGAGGTCGGCGAGTTCGCGGACCTGATGAACGAGATGCCGAAGTTCGTGGCCTCCACGACCCTCCGGGCACCCCTGGCGTGGCAGAACTCGGCCCTGCTGGAGGGCGACCTGAAGGCCGCGGTGAAAGCCCTGAAGGGGGAGGAGGGGAAGGACCTCCAGGTCATTGGCAGCGGGCAGCTGGCTCAGTGGCTGGCCGCCCAGGGCCTGGTCGACGAGTACCGCCTGATGTTCCACCCGGTGGTGCTCGGGAGCGGCAAACGGCTGTTCGAGGGGGGAGGCCCCAGGATGCCGCTCCGCCTGATCGACAGCACGGTCACAACCACGGGTGTGTTGATCGTCACATATGGGATGGAATCTGCGGCCGCCGGTGTTGCGTAGAGGAGTTGGGAGGTGACGGGATGGAGTACATGATCCGAACCTCCGGTCTGGTCAAGCGTTATGGAAAGGTCGTGGCGCTCG
>CALAEC010000107.1 GCA_937890785.1 uncultured Actinomycetes bacterium | reverse complement strand
AGACGGCGGGTCCGTAGAGCCTTTGGAGCCGCTCACGCCTTCCCCATACGCGAGCGTTATCTACTCGGCCCTACGGACCCGCCATGAGTTGGTCCCGAGCGACTTCGGTGTCCGGCGAGTCGCCTGGGGCTTCCGATCCGGCCCGAACCTCGGGCGAACCCGACGTCCGAACCGTCATCCGAGGCCTTCCGGCTCCCCGCCGGTCCCTGCGGCCGCTCGGGACCGGAGCGGAAACTAGCAGGCAGTCGTAACGAAGTCAACGCCGCGGGAGCCCCTGCAACGCAACAGTTCCGGTCCATCAACGCAGGTGAGCGCGGGGATTCGCTGAGCGAAAAAACGGCCGCCGGAGGCAAGGTTGTGCGACAAAACTCACCGCATGGCTTCCAGGACGGCCACAGTGGCAGGCGCCAACACCAGCGCCGGAAGGAGGTTCGCCACGCGGACCTCGCGTAGCGCGAGCAGTCGGAGCCCGATTCCCAGGATGAGGACGCCGCCGACTGCCGACATCGCGGCGATCATCGCGTCGGAGAACGCCCCGGCCAGCGCCGAAGCTGACAGCGACAGGCCACCCTGGTACACGAGGATGGTGATCACCGAGAAGCCCACCCCCCAGCCGAGGGCCGAGGCGAAGGCCAGTGCAGCGAACCCGTCCAGCAGCGACTTGATCGCCAGGAGCTGGTAGTCGCCGGTCAGGCCGTCCTGGATCGACCCCAGGATCGTCAGCGGTCCGACGCAGAAGACCAGCGATGCCACCACGAACCCCTCGGTGAACCCCGGTTGGTCCCGCCCGAACCGCTGCCGGAGGGCTTCACCGGCCCGGTCGAGGCCACCCTCGATCCGGAGGAGCTCGCCGAGGACGCCGCCGACCAGGACGCTGCCCAGGATGATGAGCGCCGCCCCTCGGGTCAGGTCGGTCAGCGGTGGCCGGAATGCCTCGAGGCCCTGCGCTATCCCCAGGACCAGGACGAACAGGCCGAGCCCGTACATCACGGTCTCGCGGATCCGATCGGGGAGGCGGGCGCCGAGGAGCGCGCCCAGAGCAGTCCCCGCCAGCACCGCGGCCACGTTGATGAGCGTCCCGGTCACGGGTCGCGGATGGCCACCGTCAGCGACGCCGTGGCCACCCCACGGTCGGGATGGACGCCGCCGGGCAACGCGTCGTCGTCGGCCACGGTGGCGCGAAGTCTAGTCCCGGGCCTGGCTAGCCGGTGACCGCGTCCGATCGCTCGGAGGTCGTGGGGCGTACCGCGGTGACCCGGGGGGGACGGAAGAAGAGGAACCCCGTGACCACCAGGTAGGCCAGCCAGAGGGAGAACTCCAGCCAGGTCGGCTCGCCGCCGAGCCCGACCACCACTCGCAGGATCAGGTTCATGGGCACGGCCACGGCTCCCGCCTCGGACAGCAGCCACGTTCCGTCGAGGAACCCGAACGCCCCGACCTCGAGGAGCTCGTGGGTGCCGTACACCAGGAGGCTCGCCGCCACAACCAGGATCAGCGCCCCGGTGACGCGGAAGAACGTGCGGAGGTTGAGCCGGATCCCGCCCCGGTACACCAGGATGCCCAGGCCGACCGCCAGGGCCAGGCCGAGGAGCGCCCCCAGGATCGTCAGGCCCGCCGGCGTCTCCGCGCTGGCCTTGAACGCGCTGAACAGGAACAGCGCCGTCTCCAGCCCCTCCCGGCCGACCACCAGGAAGGCCAGGGCCGACAGGCCCAGCGCCGAGCCCGACGCCAGGGCCACGTCGACGCGCTCCTGGAGCTCGCCCTTGATCCGGATCGAGTTGCGCCGCATCCAGAAGATCATCCAGGTGAGCACGCCGACGGCCAGGTAGCTGGCCAGTCCTTCGAACACCTCGCTGGCGGTGTGGGAGAGGCCTCCGGCGACGGCGAAGATGACCCCGCCGACCACCAGACTGAGGACCACGGCCCCGCCGACGCCGGCCCACACCACGCCGTGGCGGTCCCGGCGCCCGATCGCGTTCAGGTAGGCCAGGATGATGCTGATCAGGAGGGCCGCCTCGATGCCCTCTCTCAGCGTGATCAGGAAGGCCGCACCCATGCTCCCACCCTCCTTGCGAACTGCTTAGGGATACCTTACGAATCTGCTCAAGTGTGGCTAATGCTATCGCGAAGGTCGGATTGGGGTCAACCCCGGACCCACAGGTTGTCGGCCAGGTGGGCTCCGAGGCCGACCTTCTCCCCGGCCACCTCGAGCGTCAGGGTCCCGTCGGGGGCCACCGCCAGCACGCGGATCCGGGCCCCCGGCATCAGCCCGGATTCCTCGAAGTAGCGCATCACGTCGAGCTCCAGCTCCAGGTCCTCGGTCAGCCGCTCCAGCGTGACCGGGGTGCCCGGGGCGACCTCGTGGAGGGGTCTGAGGCCGGTGTGATCGACGGGGCGGCGCGCGCCCGGGATCGGGTTGCCGTGGACGCACGTGGCGGGGTCCTTCAGCAGCTCGACGAGCCTGCCCTCGACCCGCTCGGAGATGGCCGGGCCCCACGTGGTGGCCTCCTCGTGCGCCAGGTGCCACGGCAGGCCAACGACCTCGACCAGGAACCGCTCCGCCAGCCGGTGCCGGCGCACCAGGGCCTCGGCCACCCGCTTCCCCTCCGGCGTGAACCGCAGGCGCCGGTCGCCGCCGGTTTCGACCAGGCCGTGTCGCGCGAGCCGCTTCACGGCTTCGGACACCGATGCGGGGCTGACGTCGAGCCACTCCGCGAGCCGGGCCTGCTGGGTGGGAATGCCTTCCTCTGCCATCTCGTACAGGGCCTCGAGGTACTCGTGGGCGGGCTGGGTCACGGGGGGAGTCTACAATCGGTCTGCGCGTGACGAAGAAACGTCTGTTCCTCCTCGACGGCCATAGCCTCTCCTATCGGGCGTTCTTCGCCCTTCCCACGTCGTTGGCCACGTCCTCGGGCCAGGTCACGAACGCGGTGTACGGGTTCACGTCGATGCTGATCAAGCTGCTGACCGAGGAGCGGCCCGACCGGATCGCCGTGGCGTTCGACAAGGGCCCGCCGACCGAGCGCCTGGCGCAGTACGCCGAGTACAAGGCCGGTCGGACCGAAGCGCCCGACGAGTTCCGCGAGCAGATGGGCCTGATCCGCGAGGTCCTGGAGACCCTGAGCGTCCCGATCGTCGAGGTCGAGGGGCACGAGGCCGACGACGCCATCGCCACGCTGGCCGTGCGCGCCCGGGACCGGGGAATGGAGGCAGTCATCGTCACTGCCGACCGCGACTTCTTCCAGCTCGTGGGTCCGGACATCCGGGTGATGTTCAACCGGAAGGGGATCTCCGACATCGTCGACTACGACCAGGGCGCGGTGGAGGCCCGGTTCGGCCTGCCCCCAGGGAAATATCTCGACTACGTGGCGCTGAAAGGCGATCCCTCGGACAACATCCCCGGGGTGCCCGGGGTGGGGGAGAAGACCGCCAGCCGGCTGGTCCAGGAGCACGGGAGCGTTGAGGGCGTGCTGGCGAACGTGGAGGCCCTCTCGCCGAAGCTCGCCACCGCCATCGCTGAGGCCGGCGACCAGCTTCGGCTGAACAAGGACCTGGCCCGGCTCCGCACGGACCTGGACCTGGACATCGATCCCGACGCCTGCGCCCTCGGCGACCGCGACGACGATGCCGTGCGCCGGCTGTTCAACTCGCTGGAGTTCCGGACGTTGCTGGAGCGGCTGGAGGAGGCCGGCGTGGCTCCTGCCGCTGCGGAGACGAAGGAGCTGACGGTTGAGGAGGCGCGATTCGACGACGTCGCGTCCGCCCTCTCGGAGAGCGGTCCGCTGTCGGTATCGCTGGTGGCCCGCGGTCCCGAGGCGGTGGCCCTCGGGGTGAGCTCAGGCGACGGAGCGGGACGAGGCGTGGTCCTCGACGGCACGATCCCCGAGCCGGTGGCCCGGTGGCTGGCAGATCCGACCCGGCCCAAGTGGGTCCATGACGCCAAGGAGCTGCAGGCCGCGGCGCTCCGTCTGGGGATCGAGGTGGAGGGCGTGGCCTTCGACACGCTGCTGGCCGGCTACCTGCTCGACCCCGCGGAGGCGACCTATCCGCTGCCGGCTCTGTCGGAGCGGTACCTCGGCGTCGACGTGCTGGGCCGCGCCGAGACGCCGGCGGAGGCCGAGGGCCAGCTACCGCTGGGGGAGGCCTGGCGCGAGCCCGCCGCGCAGGCGGCCGCCGTGGCCCTGCTGGCCCCGGCGATGGTGGAGAAGGTCGAGCGCGCCGGCGTCCGCCAGCTGTTCGAGGAGGTGGAGCTGCCCCTGGCCCGGGTCCTGGCCCGGATGCAGGCCGCGGGCGTGGCCCTCGACATCGAGTACCTGAAGGAGCTGTCGGAGACGCTGGGCGACCGCATGCGCGCGCTGGAGGAGGACATCTACCGCCATGCCGGGGAGGAGTTCAACCTCAATTCGCCTCCTCAGCTGCGCGTGGTGCTGTACGAGAAGCTGAAGCTGGTCCCGGGCAAGCGCACGCCCAAGGGACAGCTCTCTACCGACGCCTCGGTTCTGGAGAAGCTGCGGGACCGGCACCCGATCGTCGACGCGCTGCTGTCCTACCGGGAGCTGGCCAAGCTGAAGTCGACGTATCTCGACGCGCTGCCGCAACTGGTCGTGGCCGGGCGCCTGCACACCACGTTCAATCAGGTCGGCGCGGCCACGGGGCGCCTCTCTTCGCTGAACCCGAACCTCCAGAACATCCCGGTTCGCGGGGAGACCGGCCGGCAGATCCGCAAGGCCTTCGTGGCCGCCCCCGGCCACCTGCTGGTGGTCGCCGACTACTCGCAGATCGAGCTGCGGGTGCTGGCCCACCTCTCCGGGGACGAGGCGCTGGCGCAGGCGTTCGCATCCGACACCGACATCCACGCGGCCACGGCGGGGAAGGTGTTCGGCCTGCCGTCCGACCAGGTCGACGCGGAGCTCCGGCGGCGGGCCAAGGTGGTGAACTACGGTCTGGCGTACGGGATGAGCGCGTACGGGCTGGCCCAGCGGCTGGGGATCCCGCCCGACGAGGCCCAGGAGTTCATCGACGCGTACTTCGCGGGGTTCCCCAAGATCCGGGAGTTCCTCGACCGCCAGGTGGCCTTCGCCGCGGCCGAGGGCTTCACGGCCACGATCCTGGGCCGGCGCCGGTATCTCCCCGAGCTGCAATCGCCGAACCCCCGGATCCGCGACCTCGGGCGGCGGATGGCGCTGAACGCGCCGATCCAAGGCTCGGCGGCCGACATCATGAAGCTGGCCATGATCCGCGTCGACGCGGCGCTGGCGTCGTCGCCGGCCACGATGGTTCTCACCGTGCACGACGAGCTCGTCTTCGAGGTGGCCGAGGAACGGGTCGATCAGGTGGCCGAGGCTGCGTGCAAGGAGATGGAGGCCGCGTACGAGCTGTCGGTGCCGCTGCGCGTCGACGTCGGCTCAGGCGCGAACTGGGCGGACGCCGCTCCGGCCGGCCATTGACATTGACGCTGATCAGCGCGTTCTCCTACTATTGGAACGCCCACGAGGGCGTTCCCGCACGGACCTCCCACGGCTGCTGCGGGCTCCGCGTGGGCGGAAGGAGCTGATCGGTATAGAGACCACGAGCGAGACAACGGTCGAGCGGGACCTCACCCCCGAGGAGCTTCCCGCCGCGATCGAGGCTTCACTGAAGGACTTCAACGACGGCGACCTGGTCGCCGGCAAGGTCGTTCGGATCGATCGGGACGAGGTGCTCCTCGACATCGGTTACAAGTCCGAGGGCGTCATCCCCATCAAGGAGCTGTCGATCCGTCACGACGTCGATCCCGGCGAGGTCGTCAAGGTCGGGGACGAGATCGAGGCCCTGGTCCTCCAGAAGGAGGACAAGGAGGGCCGGCTGATCCTGTCGAAGAAGCGGGCCCAGTACGAGCGGGC
>CALAEC010000106.1 GCA_937890785.1 uncultured Actinomycetes bacterium | reverse complement strand
TGATGATGCCGGCCCGGGCGTGGATCATGCGGCTGAAGCGCTGGTCGATGAACGTCCGGCGCATGTTGATGTCGCGGAAGATGATCCCGTACATGCAGTCGTTCAGCATCATGTCGAGCCGCTCCAGCCCGGCCAGCGCCGCCATCTCGGGCATGCACAGGCCGCTTGCGTAGTTCGTCAGACGAATGTACCGCCCGAGCTCCTCCCCGACCTCGTCGAGCGCCGCCCGCATCAGCCGGAAGTTCTCGCGGCTCGCGTACGTACCGGCGTAGCCGCTGGTGGTGGCGCCCTGGGGGACGAAGTCAAGGAGCGACTGGCCGGTGGAGCGGATCACCGCGATCACGTCCGCGCCGGCGCGGGCCGCGGCCTGCGCCTGCGGGATGTCCTCGTGGATGTTCCCGGTGGCCACGATGAGGTACAGCCACGGTTTCTCCGGGTCGCCGAGCCGCCGGATCCGTTCCTCGCGCTCGCGCCGCCGCTCCACGATCCGCCGGTCGGCCTCCCGGGCGGCCTCCCAGGCGGCCTCGGCGGCCTCCGACGGGTCCTCCGGCCACCGGAACCGGACGTCGCCGGCGATGACGCGCTCGCCGACGGCGCCGAGCGACAGGCCCTCGCGGAGCAGCAGGTCGAACACGGGGATGGCGACCCCTCGGTGCAGCCCGACCTGCTCGCGCACCGCTTCGGCCACGAGGTTGGGGAAGGGACGGGCGTCGACCCCCTCCCCCACTGCGCCGTCGAGGCCGAGGAGCCGGAGTACGGCCCGCTCGATCGCCACCGTGGTGTGAGCCTCGATCATCTCCTCGACCGGCCGGCAGATCCTGGCCGCCAGGGACCGGGCGGACCGGACCGAGGCTGCATCGAGGTCGAGCTTCTTCACCGGGCCGGAGTCTACCGGCGGTCCTCCTCCCCGGAAGGCCAGATGTACCCGTACTACACTCCCCGCCGGAGAGAGTCAGTGGTCGACACGGCGCACCAATCCGACGTGCTCACGCCCTACGTCCCTGAGGTCGTGATCGCGTGGCTGACGGATGCTCCGGACGCCACCCACCGAACGTTCGACGGCACCATGGCGTTCGTCGACATCTCGGGCTTCACACGACTGTCCGAGCGGCTCGCTCGCCGTGGCAAGGTCGGTGCGGAGGAGATCAGCGAGACGATCGGTACCTGCTTCTCTCGACTCATGGCCGTGGCCCAGGCCGAGGGAGGGAGCCTGATCAAGTTCGGAGGAGATGCCCTCCTCCTGTTCTTCGCAGGACCGAACCATGCCGCACGGGCCTGCCGCGCAGCGGTCGGCATGCGCCGGACCCTGCGGGAGATCGGCCGACAGCGGGCCCTCGGTGCGGGCATCGCTCTCCGCATGTCGGTCGGGATCCACAGCGGTGCGTTCCACTTCTTCCTGGTTGGGGACTCGCATCGGGAGCTCATCGTCACCGGGCCGGCCGCCACGGAGACCGTCACGATGGAAGCCACGGCCCAGGCCGGCGACGTGGTGGTCAGTCGGGCCACGGCGGCGGGGCTTCCCGAGTCGGTGATCGGCGCCGCCGCCGACTCCGGCTTCCTGCTCAGCCGTGAGCCCGTTCCAGCTGGCGCGAGACCCCCGCCGACCGATGTGGCCGTCGACCGTGTCGACCTCCTCCGCTGTATCCCGGTCGCCGTCCGGGACCATCTCCTCTCCGGGGGCGTTGATGCGGAGCATCGGAAGGTCACCGTGGCCTTCCTCCGGTTCGGGGGAACCGATCAGCTCCTGACCGATCGAGGCCCCGACGAAACAGCTCTGTGGCTGGATGAGCTGATGCGGACGGTCCAGAGAGCCGTCGATCGCCGGGGGATCACGTTCCTCGGCAGCGACGTCGATCGGGACGGCGGGAAGCTGATCCTGGCCGCGGGCGCGCCGATCTCGGCGGGTGAGGATGCGGCTCGGATCCTCCTGGCGCTTCGCGAGATCATCGATGCTCGCTCCAGGCTCACCGTCCGGGTCGGCGTGAACCGCGGGTCCGTCTTCGCCGGAGACGTCGGGCCACCCGGCCGGCGAACCTACACCGTCATGGGAGACGAGGTGAATCTGGCCGCGCGGGTCATGGGAACGGCCTCCCCCGGGCAGATCCTGGCCACCGGTCCCGTCCTGGAGGCCTCGGGGACGGCCTTCCGATCCCACGCATTGGAGCCCTTCAAGGTGAAGGGAAAGGCCAAGCCCATCCAGGCGTTCGACATCGGGGCAGCATCCGGCGGTGGGAAGCAGGTGGGTGGCGATGCCGAGGCCATCCTGATCGGACGGGAGCTCGAGCTGCGGACGCTGTTCGATGCCCTGGGGGCCGCTCGCGCAGGGAAGGGGACGGTCGTCGAGATCCTGGGGGAGCCGGGTATCGGCAAGTCGCGCCTCGTGCAGGAGCTCCGAATCCATGCTGACGACACCCTGGTCCTCTCGGCAACGTGTGAGCTGTACGAGTCATCGACCCCATACTTCCCGTTCCGGGCCCTGCTTCGTGGCGCGCTCGGCATCGCGGAGGGCGATGATGATGAGCGGGCCGTGGAGCGCCTGACCGAGGGGGTCAGCGCCATCGCCGCCGACCTCCTTCCGCTGCTCCCACTGATCGCTCTTCCGGTCGGCCTCGAGTTGCCCCCCACCCCGGCCACGGAACAGCTGGAGGATCGATTCCTGCGTCCCCGTCTGCAGGAGGCGGTGGGCGTGGTCCTGTCGCGGCTGCTGACGTCTCCCTCGCTGATCACGATCGAGGACGGGCATTGGATGGACGAGGCTTCCAGCGACCTCCTCACGCACCTGTGCGGACTCCTCCCTGAGCGACCCTGGCTCGTGTGCGTCACCCGGCGCGAGCAGGAGACCGGGTTCGTGGCACCGGCTGGACCCGATACCACGACCGTGCGGCCGGCCCCGCTCGGCCCCGGACAGGCCTCCGCGCTCCTGGCCTCCCTGGGTGAGGACGCCGTTCTCCCCCCGCATCGGCTGACCGCGCTCGCGGAGCGTTCTGGGGGCAATCCGCTGTTCCTGATGGAGCTCCTTCGTGCGGCCGGCTCGGCCGGTGCCCTGGAGGAGCTGCCCGACTCGATCGAGGCCGTGATCATGTCTCGGATCGACCGCCTGGCCCCACCGGACCGGGGCCTCCTCCGCCGGGCTTCCGTGCTCGGGTTGACCTTTCCCGAGCATCTCTTGCCCGCGGTCCTCGACGACGCCTCCCCATCCTCGGAGGATCCGGTGTGGACGCGCCTCGGTGAGTTTCTGACGCGAGATGGGGACGTGGTGGGTTTCACCCACATGCTCGTTCGCGATGGGGCCTACGAGGGTCTGCCGTACCGGCTCCGGCGGGAGCTCCATGCTCGGGCGGGCGAACGGATCGAGAGCACCGCGGGTGACGACCCCGAGGCGGAGGCGGAGCTGCTCTCGCTCCACTTCTTCAACGCCCACCGGCTCGAGGAAGCCTGGCGATACTCTTTGGTAGCCGGCGACCGGGCTCGATCGATCTACGCCAACGTCGACGCGGCCCGCTTCTACGAGCGGGCCCTGGAGTCCGCCAGACGGGTCCCGTCGCTCCCTCCCGAGGGGGTGGCCCGCGTTCTGGAGCGGCTCGGCGACGTTCGCAGGCCGATCGGCGAGTACGCGATGGCCAAGGTGGCCTATCGATCCGCCCGGCGGCTCATCCCGGACGATGGCCTGTGGCGGTCTCGCCTCCTGCTGAAGGTCGCCAGGATCGAGGAGCTCAGCGGTCGGTACGCTCAGGCCATCCGGCAGCTGCGACAGGCCAGCCGCCTGATCGAGGGCTCCGGAGATCCCGATGCGGCTCGGCAGCGTGCCCAGGTGGCGGTGTCGTTCGCCGGGGTTCGCCAGGCCCAGGGGCGGCACGGGGAGGCGACCGATTCGCTCCAGCAGGCCATCGCCGAAGCGGAGGCAGCGGGAGATCGGGACGCCCTGGGACACGCGCTGTACCTCCTGGACTGGGTGTACGTGACGATGGGACGGCTCGAGCTGGCGACGCATTCGGAGCGAGCGCTGGCGATCTTCGAGGAGCTCGGCGACGTCGGGAAACAGGGAAGCGTCCTCAACAATCTGGGAGGTTTCGCGTACCTGCGAGGCCGGTGGGACGACGCCCTGGACCTCTACGACCGGGCCCGGCGAGCCTGGGCGAAGGCAGGCGACGTCGCCCACGCGGCGTTCGCCACCATCAACGTGGGCGAGGTCCTGACCGACCAGGGACGGCTCGACGAGGCCGAAGCGATGTTCAGGGAGGCCCTTCGCGTGTGGCGGGCCGCCGGGGACGACACGGGTGAGCTGTACGTGGTTCGCAACCTGGCCAGGGTGGCCGCCCGATCGGGCCGGTTCGAGGAGGCCCTGAGGCTGTTCGAGCACGCCGGGCGGCTCGCCGTCCGGGTCGGCGGTACCGCGGAGCTCGTGGAGACCGACGCCAGGTTCGCCGAATACCGGGTTCTCCGAGCGGAGCCGGTGGCCGCCCTCGAGCTGACCGATCGGGCACTTCGGGCGGCCGCCCAGCTGGGGGGCCTGCCGACAGTGGCGCCGTCGCTCCACCGGGTCCGGGGATACGCCCTCGCCCAGCTGGGCCGGGTGGAGGAGGCTCGAGCCGCCCTGGAGGAGAGCCTCCGGATCGGACAGGTCCGGAACGCCGACTACGAGGTGGCCATGACCGTGCTGGCCCTGGCCCGGGTCCGCTCGATGGCGGGCTCCCCCATCGACCGCGGGATGGAAGCCAGGGCGGAGACCATCGTGGAACGCCTGGGCATCGTCTCCGTGCTCGACGTCCCGCTCACGTCGGCCGCCCAGCAGCGCGCGTAACGAAGCGCTCCTCCGACGGCCACGTCCTCACGGTGCGAACCGGGGATCGAAGGCGTCGGCGATCAGGATCGTGACGCTCAGCACCCCCCTGGAGCCGCCTCGGTCATCCTCGCATGGGCTCGGTTGGGCGATCCCGGCCATGAGACAGGGTGGGATCTCCATGGGCGTGCCTCCCGGCTTCAGCACACAGATCGGATCGTTCGGCGATACGCCGCTGCCGGCCCGCACGAAGCTCTTGATCGCCACGATGGGGTGCTGGGCGTCGCTGAACCCATCGGGGAGGGTGAACAGCGTCTCCTGTGTGTTCGTCGCTCCCCCGGTGCACGTGAACGTCGGCTCCACGTCCTCGACCGAGAGGATGCCGAACACGTCCGGGTCGGCGGGCACCGTGAACGAGCTGGTGGTGTTGTCGTCCGGTCCGGGGGGCGTGGTGGCGGTGCAGGTTCGGTTCGGAGGGCAGAACGTGAAGAACCTGTCGGGGGTTCCGGCGGCGTCGACCGATGTCTGCTCGGCGTCCGTGTCGTTGCCTGGGGCCTGATCGGGCTCGTTCCCGATGACGCTGGCCGTGGCGGCCATGGTCGTCGGCGTGGTTGTGACCGGAGTCTGGACCACCAGGTTGATGGGAGGGGCCACCGATCCGGCCGGGAGGTTGGACTGGAGGATGCACGTCGCAGACGAGGCCGTGGTCGGGGCGCAGGACCAGCCGGAGCCCTGCACGATATCGATCGCCCCGCCGCCCGACGTACTCAGGGTGACGGTCACCGACCGGGCCTGACCGGGCCCGCCGTTCGCCACGCTCGACCGGTACAGGACGAACGTGGGATTCTGCGCCGTGCTCGGCGAGACGGGATCGGGCTGGTCGGTGAGGGAGACGGACAGGTCGGCGGCCGTGGCGGCGGTGAGCCCCCTTCGAACGGCCAGCCCCTGGACGGACGTCTTCCGCCCGGCGTTGAACTGCGCCAGGACCAGCCCATCGGACAGGCGGAGCTTGTACACGTTCGAGGTGCAGCGATCCCCAGCCCAGAAGTGATCCGTGGTGGTCCCCAGGGTGAGCGCGGTCCAGCAGTTGTTCTGGGCCGGGTCCGGGTCGTACTGCTGGACGATCGAGCCCGATGCGTCCAGACGAACGATCGTCTGTGAATCGGCCACCAGCACGCCCCCCGTGAGCAGGGCCTTCACGTCGAACGCTGCCGTTCCGGGGAGCCCGGTGGCCAGGTCGCTGAGCTGGGTGTTGCTGCACGCGTTGAATCGCTTCACCGCGGTGCCCTGGGAGGTATAGAGGACCGTGCACTGGTCGCCGGCCACGTCCAACCGATCGGTCCCCTTCACCTCCGTCGCGGCGTTGTAGGCGGCAAGGAGCGAACCGGTCGGGCCGAGCTTGAGGATGTCCCGGCTGCCTCCTTCCTGGCCCACGTACGCGTTGCCGAAGGTGTCGAAAGCGATCGACTCCGGGTGGCTGTTGAACCCGGCTCCGAGCGTTCCCGCAGCAGCACCGGTGGGATCGAAGAGGTTGATGGAGTTCGACGTGTACCCGGTCGAATACAGTCGGTGGGCCGGGTCCAGGGCCATCCCGGTGGTCTGGGGTGAGCTCGTGGAGGTTGACAGGACCCGGTTGAGCGTCGTGTCCGGATGGCGCCACTGAACCTTGCCCCCCCCGACGCCCACGAAGAGATCCCCCGGAGCGAACGTGCTGTGGCCGGCAACCGCCATCGGGACAGCGGACGCCACGATCAAGGCCGTGAACGCTCCGAGGATCGGGATGTGCCTCCGCATCGTGCCCTCCCCCTCTGGTGCCTCCGAGCCTGGCGCGTTCGAAACCGCGGACCCGTCGAACGCCTCCCTTACCCTGGGGCCGTGCTCGAGCCCTGTCAAGCGCGGCCCGGGTCGAATGCCCCGATTCATCGGATTCGGTCCGCGTCGCCACGGCGGCGAAGATGGATTTGGGTAGTCTGGACCCCGACGGTCGGGCTCGCCGCCCGTCCAGAGAACCATCCCGGCGGGGAGGGGAGCGTGCGGCCACACATCCGGTACGACGCCGTCATCGTCGGCGGGGGGCACAACGGGCTGGTGGCCGCGGCGTAC
>CALAEC010000105.1 GCA_937890785.1 uncultured Actinomycetes bacterium | reverse complement strand
GATCGCTTCGTAGGGGATCAGCGCCAGCGGGGCGTCCTGCTGCTCGGCGATGTTGCGGCTGGGCGGCGCGCACCAGGGCTCGCCGTAGGTGGGCCCGAGGCCCGGCGAGACCGGGTTCCCGTCCCACGGTGGGGCCGACGACTGTGCGCTGGACAGGGCCGGTGCGGAGGCGGCCACGACCACCGCGATGGCCAACACCGGAAGGATCCTTCCTGGTCGCATTCCGATCACCCCTTCACTCAGGGTTCGGGGGCGGGCCACAACCCGCCCCCGAACCGTCGTCGCTATCCGTCGGTCAGATTCGACCAGAACGCGGCCTGCCCGATCAGGGGCCACTCGCGCTCGGCGTCACCTCGAGAGAACGGGTTCGTGGCCAGCCCCAGGTACCGGCTGCCGACCGAGGTGGTCCCATGGACCACCATCGGTGCGTTGGCCGCGTCGGGATTCCGATCCCGCCACAGCCCCGCAACGAACATGTCATCGAGCGACGGAAGGTACCGGCCGTTGACCACCGCGCCCGTCGGGATCGACGAGAACCACGTGATGTTCGACGGGAGATACAAGTTGTCGGTGGCCGGGAACCCGCCCGTCAGCGGGCCGCCCGTCGCCGTGTTCGACCACCTGGCGATGCCTCCTCCGGCGGCGTCGGTCGACTGGGTCAGGGTCCCGGTGATCAGTGCAGGGACCGCGGTGTTCAGGAAGTTGAAGTTGTTCGCCGACTGGCTCGTGCCGATGTACCCGCCACCCCGCTGGAAGAATGCCGTCAGCCGGGCCCGGGCCGTCGCGTTCGTCGCCGACGGGAAGTTCTGGCCCGTGTTGTAGATGACGTCGAAGGTCTCCAGCGGGTCGGTGGCAGCGTTCTGGAGCGAGTTCGTGCCGTTGACGACAGAAACGAACCCCACGTCCGGGCCGAAGATCTGCCGCAGCGACCATGACTGGTCGTTCTCGGAGGGATTGGCGCTGTTCACCAGGATGGCCACCCTGGGCGCCTCGTCGAGCTGGGAGGTAGGGGGCTTGGGACCCAGGCCCCGCTCGAAGAAGAAGCCGGCCGTGAGCCCGGCCGCCCCCAGTGCCGGAGCCGTCGCCGCGTCGAAGATCAGGGAGCCTGCCGGCATCGGCCCGGCGCTGGCGCTGGTGAACGCCGCCTCGGCCACCTCGCCGTCGACGCCGTCACGCAGCAGGTCGAGCACGGCCTGGACCTCGTGGGTGCCCTTCACTGCGACCGCGTACCAGTCGGCCGGCCCGCCCCCGCGGACCCCACCTTGCAGCGGGTTGACCGCGTCGATCGGGTCGGTGTTTGGGCTGAACCCGGCGCCGTCCGGGATCTCCACGACGTCGGCTCCCCACAGCGAGCCGTGGGCCCACGCCCCCGGCGGCGCGTACAGCTGGGTGATCCGGTCGGAGATGTCCTGGCCCGCAGCCAGGGTCGTGTACGCCAGGCCACGGAACGCCTGGTCCATCCAGACCACGTACGACTTGTTGGGGAACGTCCGGCCCTGCCAGGTCAGGTCCCTCGTCGTCCGCTCCACCAGGATGTCGTTGTCGAGCAGCCACTGGGCCATCCGATTGGCCTCCGCGTCGCTCCGCTGGACCCCCCGGTGCGGGGAGATGTGGCCGGCCCCACCGCCGACGAAGGGGATGACGAACGCCGTCGGGTACTCGACCATCCAGTTGTGCTGGTCCTCGGTGAACTGCCGGCTGGCCAGGAGCGGGTCGGCGCAACAGTTCGGGCGGGCGGCGTCGGTGACGCCCCGCCGGAAGATCTCCAGCTGATCGTGCAGGATCTGCTGCCGGTTCTCGATCCAGAAGTCCGCCGAGGAGTAGAGAAGCAGGTACTGGTGCACCTTCCCCCCGAGGCGACCGCCGCAGGAGAAGCTGCACATCTCGGTGGTGGAGCCATCGACCCCGAAGAAGGCCCCGTAGGTCTGCGTGTAGAAGGGGCCCCAGTCGTCCCAGCCTTCTGCATAGGGAGGGCCGACCGGAGGAGGAGCGGTGTCCGCGTCCATGTTCCAGTCGTTGACGGGACGCTGGATCGAGCTGCCGATGGCCTCAACGGCGGCCTCGTTCGCGTCGAGCCGGCGCTGGTTCCAGTACAGGAACACGTCGTACTCGAGGCCCGGGTTGTGCGGCTTGGTCAGCCCGTCGACCAGGGTCGGGTTCACGTACCCGTGCATGAAGAGCCCCACCGGAGCCAGCCACTCGAGCTGGAGGGCGGTGTTGGCCCGAATCTCGGGCTGGGACTGCACCAGCAGGTCGCGGTTCATGTCGAACCCGTTGTTGTTGGCCCGGGTCCCCGCGGTGCGGCCGTCCGGGTTCGCCGTGGGGATGACCACGAGGATGGCATGGTCGAGGACGGCGTCCACGACGTCGTTCGTCCCGTAGGGCAGCGTGACCAGGTCCCGGATGACCTGCATCATGGCGTCGGTTCCCTCTTCCTCGCCGCCGTGGATGTTGGCTTCGATGAAGATGGGCAGCTTCACGTCCTGCCCCCAGGACTGCAGGAGAAGCTGCCCCTGCGCCGGGTCGGTGGACATGATCTCCCGGAGCTCGAGCCATCGCTCGTAGTCGCGCTGCTGCGCCGGCGTCTCCAGCGCGTTCACCACCACGCCGAGCAGGTCGCGGCCCAGGGTGGACTGGCCGATGACCGAGTAGTCCAGCCGGTCGGGAACCCCGTTCGCGGCCGCCTCGGCCTCGAACTGCTGCAACGTGCACTCGATGGCCTCGTATGGGATCAGGGCGAGCGGCGGGCCCTGTTGTGCGGCGATGCTGCCGCTCGGAGCGGCGCACCACGCCTCGCCGTACGTGGGGCCGAGGCCCGGCGAGATCGGATTGCCGTCCCAGGGGGGTGACAGCTGCGCGCCCGCGGGGGCTGGCAGGAGCGCGGCCGAAGCCACCAGGGCGAGCGCCGTCGCGAGCACCGCGGGGATCTGTCGTGGTCGCATCCGATCAACCTTTCACTCGGG
The DNA here is from genome assembly GCA_937890785.1 of uncultured Actinomycetes bacterium. Lineage (GTDB taxonomy): Bacteria > Actinomycetota > UBA4738 > UBA4738 > CALAEC01 > CALAEC01. The sequence continues at coordinate 7,130 of CALAEC010000105.1, read as the reverse complement.
GGGCAGCGTCGGTTGTTCGGCCCTGGATCAGGGAGGGTCGCGGGCCAGGCCGGGGGGATGGCTTCTCCGAGCGAGCGGGGCAAGTCGGATCGGGGCGGGCTGGGCTGACGCGCACCGGTTCGTCCCGATCAGCGCCGCGCCGGCTCCCTTCGGTCATCCCCTCCCCGCAGCCGGAGGAAGGAGCATTCCGAAGCGGACTATAGGGACAGGCGGAGCCCGAAGTCCAATCGGCGGGTCAGGTGCGGAGCTTGCCCGCGAGCACCTGGGCCAGGGCGCCGCCCGCAGCCGCGTACACGCCGACCCCCAGGACCCGGGCGAGATCGCCGAGGCCGGCCGCGGGGTCGAGGGCCCGGAGGACGAACAGCACCGGAACCGCGAGCGTGAGGATGCCCACCAGGCGCCGAAGGAACCCGAGCCAGGGGAGGAGCATCGTCACCAGGGCCACCAGGGCACCGATCGTCCCAGCGACCAGGAGCACGACGCCGAGGTTGATGCCGCCGTCCCCCGTTCCGATCAGGGAACGTGCCGCGATCTCCCGCGGAAGGGCTTCGTTCGACGTCCACGGCAGGATCGCCGAGATCACCACGGCCACGGCCCCGGTCAGGGCGATGCTTGCTCCCCACGGGAAGCCTCGGGGCGGCGGATGGCGGGGCGTCCGTGGAGGTTTCGGGGCCGGGGCGGACGGCGCCGGCTCGGGAGCGGGCATGGGCTGGAGGACCTCCGTGTCGGACCCACGCTCCACGGGGGTGTGGGGGACCGCCTCGGTCACCGCCTCCCGAGGCGACGGTTCCTCGGCGAACACCAAGTTCCAGTCGGCGAAGAAGTCTTCCTCGCCCTCGGGTTCCACCCGCGCCTCTGGCTCCGGCTTGGCGGGCGTGGCGGCGGTTCGCACCGGCGCGCCGCACCGGCCGCAGAACCGGTCGTCCTTCTCGAGGGGGCCGCCGCAGTTGGTACAGAACCGAGCCTCCAGCTCGCGCGACTCCAGGTCGGCCCCGCAGACACCACAGAACCGGTCGTCGGCGGCGACCGGCGAACCGCAGGACGGGCAAGCGGTCATCACGGCGAGCATACCCCCAGGGCCGGACCGCCTCCCGTCAAGTCGGTCACGCCGCCCAGGGGGTAACCACCAGCGACGCCGACCCTGTCTCGTCTCCCGAAGGTACTTCCTGCCCTACGCGGCCAGGAAGCGGCCGAGGGCGAACGACTGTAGCCAGATCGCTCCTACGAGCAAGACGATCTTCCCGTCCGCCTGGATGACGACGTCCGCGGTTGCCGCCCAGTAGTCGAACTCCGAGTCAGGAGTCGACATAACCACCCCCTCGGTCCCGAAGGTGGCGTCCGGGGTGCCATCGGGCGCCACCCTGGCCAGGATCGGCCGATATTCGCCGCTCCCTGCCCCCGCGAAGACCTCCCCGGCGACCACGATCCTGCCGTCCTGCTGGATAGTCACGTCGGGCAGTGCTCGGCAGCCTCGGAGGGCGACCCCATCGGCGGAGAAGCTCGTGTCCCAACTGCCATCGACGTTGAACCGTAGGAGAGCTCCGTACCCGAAGAAGCATCTCCGCGACTCTCCCGTGATGGAGACGACCGTTCGGCCCAATGCGTCGGTCACCACCTCGCCGTCATAGAGAGTGATCCGCTTGCCCAGGGACCGCCCCACGCGCCCACCTGGGGCGAACGAAGCATCCGGCAACCCCACGGTCGTGTAGCGGGCGAGGACGACGCGGTTGGCCCGCTTGCGGTCCACTCCCATCACCAGGATCCCACGGGCATCGACCGACAGATCGCCGAACACGAAGGGAGCACGCACGGTTCCGGCCGAGCCGAAGGTTGCATCCGGGCTGCCCGCAGACGTCAAGAGGGTTAGGGTCATTCCCACCACTCGCTCGAACCCCCATCTGTCCAGGCGCTGTCGGGCGACCTGCCCTCCGATCAGGATCCGCCCATCCGCCAGCACGTCGATCGCATGCGCCTGCGCGCGCATGCGAGGGATGCGGATCGTCGAGATCCCATCGCCTTCACCAAAGCCGGGGTCGAGGCTCCCGTCCGGGAGGAAGCGGGCGACACCCAAGCTGAGGCCTGCGTGTCCGGCCACCACGATCTTCCCGTCCGGCTGGAGAGCTGCCGCCACCGCTCCCCCCTCCCGTCCGGGGAGGTCGATGATTACCCGTCCGCTCCCTCCGAAGGATGCATCGAGCTCGCCGCTGTCCAGGAACCGCCAGACCTCCACCTGGTGACGGTAGCTCCCAGCGACGACGATCTTCCCATCCGGCTGGATCAGCATTGCGCTCTTCCAGCCCCAGTCTTCCTCCTCCGTGGCGACCCAGCCATCTCCGCCGAAACTGGTGTCGAGGTCTCCAGGGACCTCATCGGTGGCGCTGGCGGCCGAGGGCAGCCCGATCGCGACGAACAGCAGCAGAAACGAGGCCATGAGCGACCTTCGCCGGATCGGCGTGTCCGCGTGTACATCCCGCACCGTCCATAGAGTTCTCATGGGATCCCCTTCCGGACCTCGCAGGCGGTGGCCCTGTCCCGCCCAGAGCCGCCGTTGCAGAGGTCCGGCTTCGGCCCGCCGTTCAGCCTGTCGTTGCCCGAGCCACCCTTCAGGATGTCCCTGCCGTTCTCGCCGTTGAGCCGGTCGCCGCCCGCACCCCCAGATACGACGTCTCTGCCCTCGCCCGCACATACGAGGTCAGCTCCGCCAGCGCCGTCGATCGTGTCGTTGCCTCCGAGGCCAGCCAGGACGTCGGCGCCTGGAGTCCCGATAAGCGAGTCGTTGCCGGAGGAGCCAACGTGTGTCACGGACTGGCCCTGGCAGATCGGTGGAGGTGTCGCGGTCGGTTGTGCGGTGGGCGGGTTCGTCGGGGTCGGCGGGGCGGTGAGGAATAGCCTGCCGATCTGGCTGGCGTCCGATTCGGTGAACCATAGGTTGCCGTCACCCCCGACGGTGATGTCGAGCGGGAGGCTGGCGGGCGTGGGAACGTCGAAGTGCTCGATCACCCCGCTCAGGGAAATCCTGCCGATGCTGTTCGATCCGGGCTCGGTGAACCACAGATTGCCGTCAGGTCCCGACGTGATCCCCGCCGATGCGAACGACGAATCGGAACCCAGCGGGAACTCGGTGATCGTGCCCGTCGGCGTGATCCGGCCGATGCTCCTAGCGAGGGGCGGACCAACCGGACTGGCCGAGCCCTGACTCCAAGTGAACCACAGGTTCCCGTCGGGCCCCACGGCGATATCCTCCGCACGGCTTCCGTTCCCAGGAGCTGTCGGGAGCGGATACTCTGTGAGGTCTCCAGAGGTCGTCATTCGTCCGATTGCTCCCACCCCGCCATTGCTCAGGCCGTCCTCGGTGATCCACAGGTTGCCGTCGGGACCGGTCGTGATGTTGCGTGGGGCTTCGTCGAGGAGGGTGGGAAGGAAGGTGACCACACCGGACGTCGTCATCTTCCCGATCTGGTAGGGGAAGGACGCCCTAGTGAACCACAGGTTCGCGTCGGGTCCGAACGTCAGGCCGAGAGGACGGGTATCTGGCGCCGTCGGAAAGTCCGTGATCGTTCCGTCCTGGGTGATGCGAAGGATCCCTTCCGCCCCGTCGAACCCCCCGGTCGCCGTAAACCAGACCGTGTCTTCGGGTCCGGCCGCGATCCCGCGCGGCTCCTCATATGGAGCGGGCAGGTCATAGAGTGTGTCCTCTCCGGTCGTCGAGATCTGGCCCACCATGTCGTCGTTGGGAAACGCGAACCACACTTCGCCGCTCGCCGTGATCGGTCCGGGGCCGAGCGACGATATGACTGGGTACTCCACGATCGGCGCGGTCTGGGCCTGCGCGATCGGAACCGTACCCAGCACGAGACTCGCCAACGCAGTCAGTGTCAGCCTGCGCGACATTCTGGCCCCCCTTCCTCCGGCCAAAGTCCTGAATCCTGGTGAATGTAGCGTTGTTCAGAGCGGGAGGAATCAGGGAAAACCCTCGCCTTGCAGTGCCTGCGAACGGCCCTAGCGGGGGGTCTCGACCCTGTGTAGACGTCGCGCCAGCTCGGTTCGGGAGCGGACTCCGACCTTCCGGTAGATGCGTGAGAGGTTGGCCTCAACCGTCTTCTCGCTGATGAAGAGGGCCGCGGCGACCTCCCGGTTCGTCTGGCCGGAGGCCACCAGCTCGGCCACCCGGGCCTCAGTGGGGGTCAGTTCGAGCGACGTCGGCGGGCGCTGTCCGATACGAGCGAGTTCGGAGTGAGTTTTCTTGGCCCACAGCCCGGCGCCCAGCCCCTCGAAGACCTGCAGGGCCCGGGTGAGCGACTCGCGGGCGTCAGCCTTCCGCTTCGCCCTCCTGGCAATGGTTCCGGACACCAGCCAGGTGCGGCCTTCCTCCAGGGGCATGGGGAGCCGAGGGTGATGGCCCAGGGCCTCGTCGACGGCCGCCGCAGCGCCATCGAGATCACCCTCCGCTGCGAGTACAAGGGCCCGCGAGCGAGCGCCGGTCGCCAGGGCCCAGGGCCGATCGAGTTCCCGCCCGCGACGCTCCAGATGGTCGGTGAGCTTGCGGGCCTCATCCAGCTGACCCATACCAACCAAGGCCTCGATCTCGTCTGCGAGGAACCGAACGACGCCCGGCTCGGTGGCGCCCATCCCCAGCATCGCCTGTTCGACGAGAGCGAGATGTTCGTAGGCGGCGGCGAACTCACCCAATGAGACTTCAAGGAACCCAATCGTGCTATGCGTCAGAACCGTCATCGGTAGATTGTTCGTTCGGACAGCACTTTCGATCGCTCTCTCTGCCATATTCCTCGCTGAGGCCACGTTCCCACGGCAGGCATGCAGCAGCGCCGACGTGTACAGGGCCGCCGACTCGGCCCACTCCACCTCGCCGTCACGGAGCACCGCAAGCCCTTCACGTGTGTACCGTTCCGCGTCGTCCCACCGGCCCGCCCAGCACTCGAGCTCACTGAGCTGATAGAGCAGATACGGCAACGCGGCCTCGTCGCCCGTCTGGCGGGCTCGCTCGTATCGGCTGCCGAGGATCCGGCGGCAGGCCTCGAAGTCATCCGCCCATTTGAGCACTATTCCCAAAGCCATCCGGTAGTCCTGAAAGAGGATGTTCGGCCGGAACTCGGCCACTGTCTCGCTGTTGTCGCCTTCCAGGTAAGGAAGGAGATCCTCCCGTATCCCGTGGCCCGCGATGAACTCGAACCCCAGGAGGGCACCTGCTGCTTCGGCGATGACGGAGCCCTCACCCGTGGATCGAGCGAGCTCAAAGGCCCTTCGGCCATGGGCGACGCATTCCTCCAGTCGACCTCCGGCGATGGCGACGATCGCCAGCTCCTGCTCCACCTCGGCCCGAAGGGCCGGGCGATCCACCGCGAGCGCCAGCGCGGTCCGAAACGAACGCTCCGCCTCGGCCCACCTCGCCTCACGCGCCTGGATCCCTCCCAGCCTGAAGACCACGACAGCTCGGTCCCAGTCGGCCAGGTCGAGGTGGCCGATCCCCTCGGCGAGTTCCGTGGCACGGGCCATCTCACCCGAGTGGAAGAAGTGATCGATGGCATCGACGCTCCGCCGGAACGCATCGTGCCGCTGGGAATCGGGTGACAGACGAGCCGCCTGCTCGAACAGCGCTCCCGCGGCCTCCGGCGCCCCGCGAGCCGCGGCGTGTCGGGCCGCGTCCTCGAGGGCGCGAGCCGTGCCTCCGTCCGGACCGGTGGCGGCCAGGGCCATATGGCGCGCCCTCTCCTCGGGATCAGCGACGAACCGGGCGAGACGATGATGGATCTTCCGTCTGGAAGCCGCATCCGCATCGTCGAACAGAACCGACGCTAGGAGTGGATGCGTGAATCGGACACGGTCGTCGTCCAGTTCGATAATCCCTGCGTCGGTGGCCTCTTCGATGGCTCGGTCGGTTCTTCTCCCGCCGATCATTCGAAGCAGTTGGATCGTCGCCAGATTCAGCGCCGCGGCGTGGATGAGAAGACCCCGTGTATGGCTCGTGAGAGGCGCCAGTCGCGCGGCGACGGCATCTCGAACGGTGTGTGGGATTCCCAATCCGTCTTCGGTAACGAGTGCATCCATCCCCCGACGAACGACCTCCCGCGCCAGCTCCAAGGCGAAGAAGGGATTACCCCCCGATGTCTCGTGCACCCGCTCCAGGAGTGGCTGAGGCAGCCCCATGCCAACCGTTGATCGGACGATGCGCTGGACCTCGTTGCGATCCATCGGCCCGACGACGACCTTCCGGACACGGTCCCGCGGGAACGCCCGATCGACCTCGAGTGGCGTCTCCTCCTCTCCTCCGCTCCGAACGGAGAGGAGCACTCCGACACGCTCGTCCCGAAGGCGCCGAAGGCCGAAGGCGAGTACCGAGGCTGATGGCCGATCCAGCCATTGGACATCGTCGATCCCCACGACGAGGGGGCCCCGGTCGGCGATGAGTCGCAACACGTCGAGCACTGACTTGGCGACCGCCCAGCGATCCGGCGAGTGGCCACGAGGCCTTCGACGCAAGAGGGCGATCTCCAGGGCACGTCGTCGTGGTTCTCGGATGGCCGGGAGCGACTCCTCGAGCACCGGTTCGAGGAGGTCGTCGATCCCGGAATATGAGAGCTTGGCCTCCGAGCGCGAGGCTTGAGCAGCCAGGACGCGATACCCGCGTTCACGACCGGCATGCAGGCCCCACTCCCAAAGGGCCGTCTTCCCGATGCCGGCCTCACCGGCCAGGATCATTGCTACGGGTCGAGACTGAGCGGCCTGGATGAACCGGGCGATCGAGGCTCTTTCAGCCCTGCGTCCAATGAGCCGCTTCGCCGTATTCCCTCCAGACGTGTCTTACCACACCAACCGATCGCGAGGGAGGATCCACACTTCTCGACCAACGTGGTGCTGATGAGGACCGGATCTCCCTGCACCAGGTGCCTCTTGCAAGCCCTTGCAATAAAGGGCTAGGGTTTCCGCCATGGAGGTCCTCGGGCAGGCAACCGCCGGCGGGTTCGGCTTCGGGATCGTCGTCAGCGGGTTCCTGTTCGGGCTCCGCCACGGCATCGACTGGGACCATATCGCGGCCATCGCCGACATCACCTCGTCGCAGGAGGATCGCCGCCGCGCCCTGTGGTTCGGCACGCTGTACGCGCTCGGCCACG
>CALAEC010000104.1 GCA_937890785.1 uncultured Actinomycetes bacterium | reverse complement strand
CCGGTGAGACTGCCGATCCCCAAGGCGATCGAGCGGAGGCTCCGCCCGTGGATCACCCGCGGGGAGGAGTTCGCCCGGACCTGGGAGTGGACCTGGACCACCGCCTTCCTGGCCGGCATCGGGATCTCCTTCGCGGCCATCACCACGCTTGCGGTGATCCCGTCGTGGTGGCTGTACTTCGCCGAGCAGACCCTCGGCTGGACCACCCAGGACCGGCTCCTGATCGCGTTCCGGGACATGGTGGCCCTGGGGTGGATCACGGTGTGGGTGGGGGTCTTCGTGGTCACCGCGTACAAGGTGCAGGCCCTGCGGCGCCGGCTCCGGGGTGAGAAGCAGGCCGAGCGGTACTCCGGCGGGTACCGGTAGGAGGGCGAGGATGCCGTTCGTCAAGACCGAGGTCGACATCCGGGACGATTACGTCCTCGAGCCGGTGGACCCGAGCTGGTTGAAGGAGGGGGTGAAGTCCCCCAAGCACCTCATGCTCGACCCCGAGCCGTGCATCCTGTGCCGGGCCTGCGAGGACGTGTGCCCGTGGAACTGCATCTTCATGCTCGACACCGGCATCGTCCGTGAGGCCGTCGACCCCGCCACCGGGGAACTCGTGGAGCGGGCCGAGGCGATCTTCGTCGTCGACGACAACGCTTGCACCAGATGCTCGGTCTGCGTGGAGCGCTGTCCCAGCGATTGTCTGTACTACGCGCGCCTGCCGGAGGGCACCGCCACCGAGGGGGGTCAGCGCCCCATGGCCACCGTGCCGCTGTCCCAGCGGGCGGAGGAGCCCGCGTGAAGCTGAAGCTGCCCCGCCCTCCCAGCCCGGGCGAGGTGTTCGACAAGGTTCGCGAGTCCGAGGCCTGGCGATCGATCTTCCGGCCGGGCTCGGTGTTCAGGAAGGGCTACAAGGACACCCAGCGCGACCGGGCCCTGGCCGCCATGAACAACGTCCTGTACCACCTGCACCCGGTCAAACTGAAGCGGCACGGGCTGAAGCTGACGTACACGTTCTGCCTGGGCGGCCTCTCCTTCTTCCTGTTCATCCTCCTGACGGTCACAGGGATCTATCTGATGTTCTTCTACCGGCCGGCGGCCGAGCTGGCCGCGGGCCAGGCGTACCAGGACATCGAGACGATCCGCAACAGCGTGGTGTTCGGCGACATGGTGCGGAACATCCATCGGTGGGGCGCCCACTTGATGGTCATCACGGTGTTCCTGCACATGGGCCGGGTGTTCTATACGGGGGCGTACAAGCCCCCGCGGGAGTTCAACTGGGTGGTCGGGGTGATCCTGCTCCTGGTCACCCTGCTCCTGGCGTTCAGCGGTTACCTCCTGCCGTGGGACCAGCTCTCGTTCTGGGCGTTCACGGTGGGGACGAGCTTCGGGCAGTACTCGCCGCCGGGCATCGGACCGGAGGTGCAATTCATCCTGCTCGGGGGGGCCGAGGTCGGCGGGGAGACCCTCCTCCGCTGGTACGTGCTCCACGTCCTGGCCCTGCCCTTCGTGATCACGATCTTCCTGGCGGTGCACTTCTGGCGGATCCGGAAGGACGGCGGAATCTCGGGGCCCCTGTAGATGGTTGAGTTCGCGGAGAACCTCAACCCGGAGACGTTCAACCGGGTCCTCAACGAGCTCCTCGAGCAGGGCGTGAGCCGCCGGGTAGCGGAGGGACGGGCCCGCCGGGTGGCCATGGTCGAGTACAACCGCGAGCACGGCGAGGAAGAGGCGGCGCCCGCTGCGGCCGCACCCTCGGCCGGTGCCGGCGACGGAGAGGCCGCCGCCCCCGCTGCCGCCACGGCTCCGGCGGCGCCCGCCGCGCCAGCCGGCGCGCCGGTGGCCCCGGCCGCGGTCCCCGGCGCCATCGTCGTGGCCCCACCCCCGGCCGCACCGCTCGTGGCCCCGCCCCCAACCGGGAAAGTTCCGTCAGCGAAGCCCGGCGCCCCGGATAAGCACCGGCTTCTGGCACTGGTGCCGCCCGAGGGGGTGCAGCGCGTCGAGCGGGAGCAGGGCGACCGAGTCAACACCTTCCCTCACTTGCTGATCCAGGAGCTGCTGTCGCTGATCATCGTCACCGCCGCGCTGATCGTGTTCTCCACGTTCGTCAACGCCCCGCTGCGCGAGCTGGCCAACCCGAACCTGACCCCGAACCCGTCGAAGGCGCCGTGGTACTTCCTGGGCCTCCAGGAGCTGCTGCGGTACTTCCACCCGATGGTGGCTGGGGTGATCGTGCCGACGCTGTTCTTCGGCCTCCTGTTCGTGCTGCCCTACGCCGACCGCAACCCGAGCTCGAAGCCCGGTGATCGCAAGCTCGCCATCGTGCTGTTCACGATGCTGCTGATGTTCTTCATGATCCTGACCATCATCGGGGCGTTCTTCCGGGGGCCGGGCTTCAACTTCGTGTGGCCGTGGTCCGACGGGGTGTTCTTCGACCTATGAGAGAGACATTCGCCATCATCATCGTGGCCGCGCTGATCGGGCTGTTCCTCCTGCTGCTGGTGGGGGCGTTCATCCGGTCGCGGCAGGCCGCGGCGGTGTTCCGGGAGGCCGCCGCGGGGAAGGTGCCTCGCCCCGAGCCCGAACCGCCCCGCGAGGCGAAACGGCCCACGCCGATCTCCCGGCGTGACTTCTTCCGGCGGTCGCTGCTCGCCTCGGTGGGGCTGTTCACCGCGGAGTTCGGCGCGGCCAGCATCGCGTTCGTGTGGCCGAACCTGCGCGGCGGGTTCGGAGCGGTGATCGACCTGAACCTCCCCCCGGACGCGATCAAGCAGCAGATCGATTCCGACAACCAGCCCTTCTACTTCGGGGCCGGCCGCTTCTACCTGGTCCCGTACGAGGGCGAACAGGCGAGCACCATCTACGAGGGCCTGGTCGGCGACGGCCTCATGGCGCTGTACCAGAAGTGCGTCCACCTCGGGTGCCGGGTGCCCTTCTGCGTCCAGAGCCAGTGGTTCGAGTGCCCCTGCCATGGCTCGAAGTACAACCGCGCCGGGGAGTACCGGGACGGTCCGGCGCCGCGCGGGATGGACCGGTTCCGGGTCGTCGTGGAGAACGGCCTGGTCAGCGTGGACACGGGCACGCGGATCGACGGTCCGCCTCGGGGCACCGACACGATCCAGCAGCAGCCGGAGGGACCGTTCTGCGTGACGATCGGGGGCGAGTGAGGTGACGCCCCTGGCGCTGTCCACCGCCGCCACCCTGGCGCTGATCGTCGGGGTGGCTGTCGCCCTGGCGTTCATCGGCGGCCTCATCATGCTGGCCATGCGGCGCCGGGCCGCAGCCCGGGGTCCGGACATCCCACCTGGGATGCGCCCCGGTCCGGCCGACGAGGTCCTGGAGCGCCAGCACATCGACCGCACCATGGCCCGCGGGGTGGCGTTCATGCTCCTGATCGCCCCGTGGCTGGCCGTGATCTGGCTGGGCGAGCCCGGGCAGAACGCCGACGACGAGCGGGAGCTGGCGGCGCGGTCGGTGGAGCGGGGCGAGATGTGGTTCCAGGTCTCCTCGGAGGAGAACCCCACCGGCTTCGGGTGCGCCCGCTGCCACGGCGAGCAGGGGGAGGGGGGAACGGTGGCGTACACCAGTCCCGACGGCCAGGTCATCCCGGAGTACCCCGTACCGGCGCTGAACACCGTGTGTGGCGGGGCATCCACGGGCCACCCGCTGATCACCAGCGTCGCGGACATCCAGACCACGATCATGGAGGGCCGCGAGGGCACCCCGATGCCGTCGTGGAGCGTCCGCTTCGCCGGCCCCATGAACGACCAGCAGATCCTCGACCTGATCAACTACCTCGTGAAGCTCAACCAGGGGAACGTCCCGTTCGAGCAGAACATCTGCACGAACCCGCAGGCGGCCGCGGCAACGCCCGCTCCCGGTCCGACCACCACGCCGGGCGAATCGCAGTGATGGACGTCCTCGCGCTCACCAGGACGAACATCGAGGGCACCCTGGTGGTCGTGTCCGGGTTCGTGATCTTCGGCGGCGCCGTGTGGCTCCTCCTCTCGGCCGTCGTCGGCGTGAGGATGGGCTACCTGATCTCGGCCACCGGCCTGTTCGCGTTCATGGTGATCCTGTCGGCGCTGTGGGCGTTCGGGGCGCCGGGCACGCCCCCGAACCTCGGTCCCCGCGGCGACCTCCCGACCTGGTTCGGGCTGGGCGCGGGGCAGGAGCTGTCCTCGCCGACGTACCCGGTCGTCGAGGACTACCCAGCGGACCCCTGGGTCGACCCGGAGGAGTCCGGACGGTTCCGGGGCGAGGTGGAGCCGGTCACCCTGGCCTTCCAGGAGTTCCTGGCCGAGGAGGCCGACGAGGAGCTGCGCCGGGCGGGGGTCGAGGGCGAGATCACGCCGGAAACCTTCGAGATCACCGATCTGCGGTTCACCGAGGTCGACGGGACGCTGCTGGCGGCGGCCCGGGCCTTCGCCACCACCGGGGGCCCCGAGGTCGAGGTGGTCGGCCACAAGGACCCGGGGGACCTGGCCCTGCCGTCGTGGCTGTTCCTGGGGGCGTCCGTGATCGGTTTCGCCGCACACGTCCCGTTCCTGGACCGAGCGGAGCGGCGGCGGAAGGAGATCCTGACCGGCGGCGAGCAGGCTCCATGGCGGGGGCCGGCGTAGGAGGAGGGGTCGTGGACGCGGGGATCATCATCGCGGGGATCGAGGAGGGCGGCCTGTCGTTCATCCTCTTCTCGGTGATGGTGCTGGTCGTCTTCGTGGCGCTGTTCCTCACGATCCCTCGGTAGCCGCCACCTCCTTGGCGGCCTCCCGGCCAGCCTCGATCACTCGCTCCACCTCGTCCTGGCCGTGCGCGGTCGACAGGAACCACGCCTCGAACCCGGAGGGCGGGAGGTACACCCCGCGCTCTAGCATCGCGTGGAAGAACCGCGCGTACGCCCGGTGGTCGGCGGCCCGTGCGGCGTCGGCGTCGGGGACCGGCGGCTCGGCGAAGAACACCGAGAACAGCGACCCGACCCGGTTCATCGCGTGCGGGATACCGGCGCCGGACAGGGCGTCGGCCAGCGCGGCAGTCAGCGATGCCGCGGTCCGGTCGAGGGCCTCATACGGGTCCAGACGGTCCACGAGCTCCAGCGCGGCCAGGCCGGCGGCCACGGCCACCGGGTTCCCCGACAGCGTCCCGGCCTGATAGATCGGGCCGTCCGGCGCCAACTGATCCATGACGTCCGCCCGTCCGCCGAACGCCGCGCAGGGGAACCCGCCGCCCATGACCTTGCCCAGCACGGTGAGGTCGGGGCGGACTCCGAACCGCTCCTGGGCGCCGCCTCGGGTCAGGCGGAACCCCGTGATGACCTCGTCGAAGACCAGGAGCGTCCCCGCGTCCTCGGTGATCTCCCGGAGCGCCGCCAGGAACCCTTCTGGCGGCGGGAGCACCCCGATGTTCGCCGGCACCGGCTCGAGGATCACACAGGCGATCGGGTGCCCGCCGCTGTGGAAAAGCTCCTCGACCGTGGCCGCGTCGCCCCATGGCAGAACGATCGTGTCAGCCGCCGCGCCTGCGGTCACTCCGGGGGTGCCGGGGATCCCGAACGTGGCCATGCCGGAGCCGGACCTCGCCAGCAGGGCGTCCGAGTGCCCGTGGTAGCAGCCGTCGAACTTCACGACCGTGGGGCGGCCGGTCACGCCGCGGGCCAGCCGGATCGCGCCCATGGCGGCCTCGGTCCCGCTGGAGACCAGGCGGACCCGCTCCACGGACGGGACCATCGCCACCAGCCGTTCGGCGAGCTCGACCTCGGCTTCCGTGGGAGCCCCGAACGAGGTCCCTCGCCCGGCGGCCTCCCTGGCCGCCTCGACGATCTCCGGGCGGGCGTGGCCGAAGAGCAGCGCGCCCCACGACTGCACCAGGTCCACGTACTGCCGTCCGTCGGCGTCGTGGAGGACGGCGCCCTCCCCCCGAACCACGAACGGCGGCGTGCCTCCGACCGCGCCGAACGCCCGGACCGG
>CALAEC010000103.1 GCA_937890785.1 uncultured Actinomycetes bacterium | reverse complement strand
CTGGAGATCCTCGCCTAACTGCCGGAGCCCCGCCTCCCTCTCCTTCCATCCGATCGCTGCGAAGGTGGACATCCCCGCCTCGCAGTTCTGCGCGCAATCACAAGCGAAGCTGGGGCTCTCTCGACAGGCGGCGCAGGGAGATGAACTTCCGGTGAGAGCGAGGCGGAGGAGCTCCAAGGCGTATCAGCTGTTGTCATCAGCGCTCGCCGTTTGCTCACCCTTCGGGTTGTCGGGAGGGAACCGGCAGAAATTGGTTGAAGGCCAGGAAGCGTCTTGATTCGCAAGATCCTGGGTGACGGCCTCTGCCCAATCCTGTTGGCAGGCAGAGGACGTGGCGGATCTCGCCTGGCGCCCATCTCGCCCTATTTCTCGCCCTATGTTTGTCAATCCGCGCCGATTCGTCACCGTTCGCGTATGGCCGCCACGGGGTGGGACTCCCGTGACCTGCAAAGACGAACATCGGCGGACATCCTTGGGCGGTTCCAGGAACCTTGCCAAGGTGGGGGTCGCGGGTTCGAATCCCGTCGTCCGCTCGACCAGGACGCATCACGAGGCGCGCTCCGCCTCCCGATGGTCTGGGCTCGACCCGGAGGAGCCATACTCAACCCGTGAGGCAGGAGCCTTGTTGTCCCCCGGACTGGTGCCCTCCCTGAGGCGCGACGTCGTCTTGAGTCACCCTTCTGTGTCGTCTAGGGTGCTTGCGAAGGGGGCTGGAGATTGAATCGCGACGATCCTTCGTACAAGGGCCAGCGCGGCTACAACCGCTTCCTCCTCGCGATCTACGACCCGTGGGTGCTGGGCTTCATGGCCCGCGCGGTCTGGAAAAGCCCGATCCCGCCCGTCGTCGAGCGCTATCGCCGGCTCATGGGGCGCCGGCACCTGGACGTCGGCCCCGGCACGGGCTACTTCCTGGAAAGATCCGCGCCTTCCGAGGAGACCGAGATCACCTTGCTCGATCCGAACCCGAACGTGCTCAGGAAGGCGTCCCGCAGGCTCGCGGCGAGGAAACCGATCACCGTCGAGGCGGACGTGATGAAACCCCTGCCAGTCGAGGGTCCGTTCGACTCGGCGGCGCTCAGCTACGTCCTTCACTGCCTGCGCGGACCTCAGCCGAACAAGTCCGTGGCCATCCGCCACATCGCCGATGTCCTCACCGCCGATGGCGTGCTGTTCGGTGGCACCGTCCTCGGCCTCGAGGAACGACACACGCCGCAGGCTCGCGCGGTCCTCAAGGCCTTCAACCGGGCCGGCGACTTCGACAACCTCGGGGACACCGCCGAAGGGCTGCGCCGGATCCTGGAGGAGTCGTTCGAGAAGGTCGAGGTCGACGTGGTTGGATCGACCGCGAACTTCACCGCTACGAGACCACGCTCGACGTACCCTGATCCATCAGGTTGAGGCGGCGGCGGACACGCACGACCGGATCCTTCGAGCTGTCGATTCCTTGAGCGAGCTCTCGACGCTCACGAGGCATCTTCAGTCACCGCGGACCTACCGCCGAGTAGGTTGCTCCTGGAGACTCGAGGACCAACGTATTGGACGCCGATTGATGAACGACCCTGAAACCGGCGATCGCTGCCAGGGACGTGGCTCCGCGCCGCAGTTGGGGTAGGGCCTTCTCCACTGCCACGCGCGAGATTCCGTACCGCCGCCAATGAGAGTGGGAGCAAGACCGCGCTGGTTGACTCCTCCCGGAGGGGCCTATCTAATGGTGAGCGCGAAACGCGGTCCGCACGAGGAGGGGGAACATGGTGGATCGGGACGACACCAGATGGGAGCGCTGGGGGGCAATCGGCGGCTTCCTATTCGTGATCGGGATGCTGCTGCTTTTCTTCGTGGCGGGGGACCCGCCGGAGAACGCCACCACCGACCAGCTGCTCCAGTACTACCGAGACAACGAGGCCGGCGTGACGTGGTGGGCGTACGTGTTTGTCACCATCGGCGGCCTAGGCCTGCTGTGGTTCGTGGGGAGCCTCCGGAGCGCGCTGCGCCGGGCCGAGGGCGGGACCGGACGGTTGTCGGCCATCGCTACGGTGGCCGGGGCGGGAAGCATCGTCCTGCTGTTGGGGGCGGCCGGCGTTTTCATCGCCTCCGCGTTGAGCGCCGTCGATCCGGGGAACACCAACTTCGAGTTCGACCTCAGCACGCATGAAATGGTCGTCGGGGCGGGATTCGGGCTGTTCCTGTATCACATGGTGCTGGCGGGTGCCCTGGTGGCGGCGACCTCGGTGCTATCGATCCGCACCGGGGTGTTTCCTGCATGGTTCGGATGGATCGGGATCGTGCTGGCGGTCGCCCTCCTGATCCCGGGCGTCTCGTTCTTCGCCCTCTTGGTGTACTGGGCGTGGGTGGTCGTGATCGCCATCTTCCTCCTGACCGGTCGGGGGATCCGGGCCGCACCGAGGATGATGCCGCCGGCCTGACGGGGGATCTGGAGCGGCCAAAGGGGACTGCAGCGAGTGATTTCGGGCATGTTCAATGACCGGGAACTCATGATCGAGACGGTCGCTGATCATCTCGGCGGGCTGGCCCCATATCTGGCCCCAAACCGCTTCGTTCGCTGCCGTCCGCCGCGGTTCGCTGGGGGCCGCAAGCGCCGCGGCTAGCACTATGACCTGCAGGATGAACGGAGACAGACGAGACTGAACAAACCTTGCGCCCTTGCCAAGGTGGGGGTCGCGGGTTCGAATCCCGTCGTCCGCTCAAGATTGTAGGACCGCTGACCTGCGATTCTGCCGCTTTCGAACCGGCGCTCTCTCCGCTCTTGTCCATGTGTTGGCCATGCCTTGTCCATGACCCGCGTAGAGTCGCGCCGTGGGACGAGGATTGATCCGGCAGAGAACGCGGCATTCCTGGGAGCCTCGTACGCACCTGGGAGAGGAGGCGTCCCGATGACCGGATGGACGAGCGATGAGCTCGACGGGATCGAAGCAGCCGATGAGCTGAAGATCGCGTCGCGTCGAACCGACGGCAGGCTGGGGACGCCGGTGACGATCTGGGTTGTCCGCCTCGGTGGCGACCTCTGCGTGCGATCCGTGAACGGTCGCCATGGAGCCTGGTTCCAAGGCATCCAGGACCGTCACGAAGGCCGGATCCTAGCTGGCGGGCTCGAGAAGGACGTCACCTTCGTCGAGTCAGACGAACATCGCGACGAGGAGATCGACAGCGTGTATCAGAGGAAGTACCGGCGCTACGGCCCGAACATCGTCGGTTCGATCGTAACCGCTGAGGCGCGATCCGCGACCATCAAGCTCCTGCCACGGGAATAGCTGCCAGGGTCGGTATGGACGAGCGACAGGCCGAGCGCGAACGAGGGGTCACGCGCCTCGAACTGTTCTTCGACCTCGTGTTCGTTTTCGCCGTCACGCAGGTGACGAGGTTCATCTCGCATGACCCGACCTGGGATGGTCTCCTGCGCGGCATGCTCCTGCTGGGGGTGATCTGGTGGGCCTGGGTTGCGTACGCGTGGCTGACGAATACCCTCGATCCGGAGGAGGGCGGTGTCCGGCTCGCGGTGCTCTCCGCGATGGCTGCGATGCTCGTTGTTTCGCTCGCGATGCCGGGCGCCTTCGGCCCTGACGCTCTGATCTTCGGCGTCGCCTATCTCGTCGTTCGCGCACTTCACCTCGTCCTGTACAGCATCGCCGGGCGGGGAGACCGTGACTTGTTCCGCGCCGTCGCGAGGATTGTCCCGGCCGCGACCCTCGCTCCGGCCCTGCTGGTGGTCGCGGCCTTCCTCGACGGTTCTGGGCAGCTGGCCCTCTGGGGGGCCGCGCTGGCCGTCGATTACCTGGGGGTCCTGATCGGCCACATGCGTGGGTGGCGCGTCTCACCGGAGCACTTCGTCGAGCGGTTCGGGCTGGTCATGATCCTAGCGCTCGGCGAGTCGATCGTGGCCATCGGGGTTGGCGCGACAGGGCTCCCGCTCGACATCGGCGTGATCGCGGCCGCTCTTCTGGGGATAGCCGTCGCGGCGGCCCTGTGGTGGTCCTATTTCGACTGGGGCATCTACGTCGGTCAGGCCAGGCTGTCCGAGCTGACGGGGGCGGCGCGCGCGGCGTTCGCGAGAGACGCGTACTCGTACCTGCACCTGCCGATGGTGGCGGGCATCGTTCTGTTCGCGTTCGGGCTTGAGACGACGCTCCACGACCCGGCTAGCTCGCTTCCGACCGTGCCTGCACTCGGCCTGGTCGGCGGGATCGCCCTGTACCTGCTGGCGCACGTCGCTCTTCGTTTGCGCATCGGCGGCGGCCTGGGGCGGGGCCGGCCGGTGGCGACGGTCGTGTTGCTCGGACTGTTTCCCGTGGCGAAGGTCGTGCCCGCCCTCACCGCCCTGGGCATCGTCGCGGCAGTCTGCGCGTCCCTGATCGCGTACGAGGTCCTTTGGCACCGACAGTCACGCGCCTGGATCCGCAGCCGCCGAGGCGCGTTCACCACGGAGGAAATCTTACGAGTCGAAGATGTACGCCCGAGGGGCCGCCGTCCTCCAGCAAGTCCTCCCCGGTGACCTCGGCGGCGCCATGCGGCTAGCGACGCGCTCGACTCCTTGCCTTGCCTCCCGTCTTTCTCCCGTCAGAGGAGAGAAATTGTCGAGTAGAGATGGGTAGCGATGAGGGGCAA
This sequence comes from uncultured Actinomycetes bacterium, assembly GCA_937890785.1. GTDB lineage: Bacteria > Actinomycetota > UBA4738 > UBA4738 > CALAEC01 > CALAEC01. The sequence continues at coordinate 117 of CALAEC010000103.1, read as the reverse complement.
AGGCCCTGCTCAGAGCACGACTCTGACGTGTCGACGCAGGTCAGGAGCGTCCGTCTTGCCAACTTGCCAAGGTGGGGGTCGCGGGTTCGAATCCCGTCGTCCGCTCCAAGCGAAAGC
>CALAEC010000102.1 GCA_937890785.1 uncultured Actinomycetes bacterium | reverse complement strand
AGCAGCACGTCGTCCTGTCGGAGCTCCGGGCCGTCGAGAGCGGGCGGTGGGTGGTTCACGCGGCGCTGTCGGGGATCAGCGCGGTGGTTTCGCCGGAGGGCGAGGTGACCCGGCGGACCCGGCTGTTCGAGCCCGCCGTGCTCCGGACCTCGATCCCCACCGCCGAGGGGACCACGCCCTACGACGCTGTGGGCGGCTGGCTGCCGGTGGCGTTACTGGTGGTCCTCGGCGCGGGGTACCTCACACCCCGGCGGGCCTCGGAGCGGCCGGTGCTGCCGCTGCCCGACGACCACCGCGTCGCCGTGATCCTGCCCACGTACAACGAGCTGGAGACCGTGGAGGACGTGGTCGAGCGGGTCCTGGCCGTCTCCGACCGTATCGACGTGAAGGTGGTGGACGACTCGTCGCCGGACGGGACCGGGGACCTGGTGCGCAAGGTGGCGGACCGCGAGCCTCGAGTCACCCTTCTTGAGCGTCCCGAGAAGGGCGGGCTGGCCGGCGCCTACCTCGAGGGGTTCGCCGCGGCCCTGGCCGAGGGCCACGACCTCGTGGTGGAGATGGACGCGGACCTGTCCCACCGGCCCGAGGACCTCGAGGGGCTCCTGGCGGCGGCCCGCACCCATCACGTGGTGCTGGGGAGCCGGTACGTCCCCGGGGGCCGGGTCCGGAACTGGGGACTGTTCCGACGGATCCTCTCCCGTGGCGGCAACCTCTACGTCCGGGTGCTGCTGGGCCTGCCGCTGGCCGATGCCACCAGCGGGTTCCGGGTGTACCGGCGGGAGGCGCTGCGGGAGCTGGTGGCCCAGCGCCTGCGATCGGAGGGCTACGCGTTCCAGGTGGAGCTGGCGTACCGGGCCTGGCGACGAGGCCTCCGCGTCGGCGAGATGCCCATCACGTTCGAAGAGCGCCGCCACGGCCACTCGAAGATCTCTCGGGCCATCGTGGTCGAGGCCCTCGGGCAGGTGTTCCTGTGGGCGGTGCGAGACCGCGTGCTCCGACGACGGCCGCCGTCGAGGGACCGTCACCCATCCGGCCTCAAGACTCGTCCGCCAAGCGAGCGCCCGTGAGCTTCTTCATGGAGATCGAGCTCGACCCCATTCCCTGGGCCCGAGCATCTTCTATTGCAAGCACCTGCACACTTGACGGCCTTTCGGTGCACACGCCAAGGAAACCGTTGCTTCGGTCACGAGGGGTCCGGAGACTCTTCATCGTCGACCTCCTCGATGGAGAATCCGTGCTCGACGACGATGCGCACTTGGGGTGCTCCGACATGGTCGATGCGTCCTGAAGGCCGGTCCGCGCTCGAAGCCACGCTCACGTGTCTCTCTCAGCAGATCCCCGAAGGATTCGCCTTCCGCGCCGCGTGGGTTGGAGACAAGATCCATCGAGAAGTCGAGGTCTCGCGCGGAGCCCTGACCGAGCTCGTTCGTGCCTCCCGGCTGAACGGGTGGGACGCTCTACCCGCGTGAAGCCCTGACTCCCCCTCAAACCCCGATAATGAACATTACGTCAAGTTACCGGTCGATTCACGGGTGGTGCGTGACTCGCCCTCCGGGCGATGCCAAGATGCCCCGATGCGACGGGGTCCGGCACTGATCGCCGTTGGCGGGGC
>CALAEC010000101.1 GCA_937890785.1 uncultured Actinomycetes bacterium | reverse complement strand
TAGATCGTCAGGATCAGGACCGTCAGCGAGTTGAACACGAGCGAGGCGAAGCTCCCGACGAAGCCGAGGATCGTCCCCGGAAGCTCCCCGCCGATGTCGCGGATCCTCGATTCGAGGTCGAACTGCTCGTTGAGGTCGGCCAGCAGCGGCGTCTCCCGCATGGCCCGCCGCAGGTACTCCGGCGCGGCCTCTACCAGGCCGGCCAGCTCGCTGATCACGTCTGGGAGGACCAGTGCGAGGAACAGGCCGATGACGAGCCCGCCGAGCAGCAGGCCCGCGGTGACCGCCAGTCCGCGAGAGAGCCCCCGCCGGGCGAACCAGCTCACGGCGGGCTGGAACCCGAACGCCAGGACGATCGACACCAGGACCAGGACAAGGATGTCGCCGACGGCAAGGAGGACCCGGGCCAGGCCGATCACCAGCAGCACCCCTGCGGTGACCTTCATCCAGTACGTCACCGGCGGCCACCGCGGCTGGTCCACGTTCATCCTCCCGGGTCGGCCGGTAGCTCGAACTTCCGGCGCAGCAGCGAGTAGAACGACTCGGTCACCTCGCCGCGGAGCAGCCGGGCCGGCCGATCGGAGCGGCGGATCGTGACCCGGGCTCCGACGGGGAGCTCGAGCCCCGGCCTGCCGTCTGCGGACAGCAGCGCCGGCTCCTCCTCGCCAACCTCGAGCGTTACCCGCTCGTCCGGTGCCAGCACGATGGCTCGGTCGAACACCATGTGCGCGGAGACCGGCGTCAGCACCAGGCACGTGAGGCGGGGCGAGACGATCGGGCCGCGCGCCGAGAACGAATACGCGGTCGACCCCGTCGGACTGGCCACGATCACCCCGTCGGCGGAGAACGTGGTCACGTGGTCCTCGTTGACCGATGTCGCCAGCCGGACCACGCGGTGACGGGCCCGCTTCTCCACGATGACCTCGTTCAGGGCCCACTGCGGATCGGTCCACGACGCTCCCTCGGCCTCTGCCACCAGCGCCATCCGCTCGTCGATCCGGCCACGACCCGACATCCACGCGTCGAGCAGCGACGGCGCCGCGTCGGGATCCACCTCGGTGAGGAACCCCAGCCGTCCCACCTTGACGCCGAGCACTGGCACGCCGGCGCGGTTCCCCATCAGCGCGGCCCTGAGGAGGGTCCCGTCGCCACCGACCGACACCACCAGGTCGAGGCCGTCGGGGAAGCCGGCGTCGTCCGCCGACTCCACCGCGCCCACGTCGGGCCCCTCGAGGATCCGGGTGGACACTCCTCGCTCCCGGCACCACGCCACGAGATCGGCCGCCGCCCGCACCGCGGCGTCCCTGGCCGGATGGACCACGAAGCCGAGCCTCACGAGGCCTCCCGCACGGCGGCTCCTTCGGCCACGGCGGCCTCGAGGTCGACCGCCCGCCCGGCATGGCCCGCCCGGGCGTGGAGGAAGAACTCCACGTTCCCCGCCGGACCGGGCAGCGGCGAAGCGATGGCCGCCAGCACCCCGGCGCCGGCGTCGACGCAGGCCGATGTGACCCGACGGAGCGACTCGAGCCACACGGCCGGGTCGGTCACGACGCCGCCGCGCTCGACCTGGTCGCGACGGGCCTCGAACTGGGGCTTCAACAGCAGCACCAGGTCGGCCCCCTCGGCGCTGAGCGACACCAGCACCGGGACGACGATCGCCAGCGAGACGAACGAGAGGTCCGCGGTGACGAGGTCGACCGGCCCGGCCAGGTCGTCCGGCCGGAGGTCGCGGACGTTCGTCCGTTCCATCACGGTGACCCGGGGATCGCGGCGCAACCGCCACGACAGCTGGCCGTAGCCCACGTCGACCGCCACCACAGAGGCGGCTCCGGCCGCCAGGAGCACATCGGTGAACCCCCCGGTCGAGGCCCCCGCGTCAAGGCAGCGACGGCCCGCGGGGTCGAGGCCGAACCTGGCCAGGGCAGCGGAGAGCTTCAGGCCTCCGCGCGATATGTGCGTGCGCGGGGAGCCGAGCACGTGGATCGGCTCGTCGGGCGCGACCAGGGATGCCGGGTTGTCGACGGTTCGGCCGACCACGATGACGCGACCGGCCGACACGGCCTGGGCGGCTTCCTGGGGCGAGGCGACCATCCCCCGGCGGACCAGCTCGGCGTCCAGCCGACGGCGGGTCACGCCTTGGCCGAGGAGCCTTTCTTGCGGGTGGTCCGCTTGGCCGCGGGCCGGGACGCAGACTCGAGCTTCCGGACCCGCCGCTTCAGCGCCTCGACCTCGTCCTTGGTGGCCAGGCCCGCCTTCGAGATCTGGGTCTTGACCTCGGCGCGGATCGACGACATCAGGTGCTCGCTGTTCCTGCGGGACCACGCCATGAGATCTCGGGTCAGCCGGGCCGCCTGGTCTCGCCGGGCCTGGCCCTCTCGCACGAGCGCGCGGGCGAGCGACTCGGCCTTCTCCGGCGTGAGGGTCTCGCGCCCCGCCTCGACGAACCTGCGCATCGCGTCGAGCATGTGCTGCGAAGGATAGCCCGTCGGGTATACTCGCGCCGCTTTCCCACCCGAGGAGTCCGTTGGTCCGTTCCGACGTCCCGAAGGTGCGACCGATGCGCCGCCGGCGCCGGTTCCTGGTGTACGGGGTCGGCGCCTTGGCCGCGGCGGCCGCGGCGGGCCGCATGATCACCCGCCGGGACGGCAGGCGCTTGGACCCGAACGACGACGACGGGCTGGGGTCGCTGCGGGGCGAGCCGAGGATGGTTCGCGGGCCTCGGGCCAGCCAGCTGTACACCGAGACGTACCCCGGCCACGGGACGGTGGTGTTCACCCACGGCTACTGCCTGACCGAGGCCGTATGGCACTACCAGAAGCGTGATCTCGCCGACGACTTCGGCCTGGTCACCTGGGATCTCCCCGGCCACGGCCACTCCCCGGGGGTCGCTCCGGGCCGCCTCTCGTTGGGGTTCTGCGCCGACGCGCTGGCCAGGGTGATCGAGGCGGCCACCGACGGGAACGTCCTCCTCGTGGGGCACAGCCTCGGCGGGGTCATCTCCCTCGCGTACCTGGCCCGGCACCATCAGGCCGCTGCCGAGCGGGTCCGGGGAGCTGTGCTGGTATCGACGCCGATGACCCATCTGGCCCGGGCCGTGTCCGGGCGATGGCCGGGCGGAGCCCTGGAGTCGAAGGTGGTGGGCCGGGCGCTCCAGTACGTGGTGCAGAGCGACCTGGCCGAGCGCGTCCTGGGCCGGGACGTCGGGCGCCGGGACCTGTCCCTCTCCTACCGGGTGGTCCGGTGGGGCTTCGGGCGCGATCCCTCGCCGTCGCAGGTGCTGTTCGTGCGCGACGCCATCGCCTCGGTCCGCCCGGACATCCGGGCCGAGACGCACCGGATCATGGCGGACGCCGACGTCGAGGGGTTCCTCTCCGACGTGACGGTGCCCACGCTCGTCGTGCTCGGAGGCCGCGACCGGCTGGTCGACCCGGAGGAGTCGCTGGCGATGGCCGAGCTGCTGCCGAGCGGCCGGGCCGTCGCGTTCCCCGAGGCGGGGCACGCCGTGTTCCTCGAGGACCATGAGGGCTTCAACGCCGAGCTCCGGCGGTTCGCGGCCCGACGGCTGGTCGACGCCGCGTGATCCCCCTGCGGGACGCCAACCCCACCCACCGCCGAGAGTGGGTGACGATCCTCCTGATCGCGGCGAACGTGGCGGTCTTCTTCCTGTGGGAGCCGATCACGGGGACGCCACGGGAGCAGTTCCGGTTCTTCGTCTGCCACGGTGCCATCCCCGAGGAGCTGACCGACCTCCAGCCGATCCCCGAGGTCGTGCGCCTGTGCGGGAGCAAGAGCGTCCTGTTGTCGATCCTGACGTCGATGTTCATCCACGGCGGGTTCCTCCACATCGCCGGGAACATGCTGTACCTCTGGGTGTTCGGCAACAACGTCGAGGACCGTATGGGATGGCCCGCGTTCGTGGCCTTCTACCTGGTGGCGGGCGTCGTGGCCGCCTACGCCCAGGCCCTCACCGACCCGTCGTCGCTGGTGCCGCTGGTGGGGGCGTCCGGGGCGATCGCCGGAACGCTCGGCGCGTACATCGTGATGTTCCCGCATGCGCGCGTGCTGACGCTGGTGCCGATCTTCTTCATCCTGCAGGCGGCGGAGCTCCCCGCGTGGATGGTCCTGGGGTTCTGGTTCGTCCTCCAGGCCTTCCAGGGCGTGGGCGGGCTGGCCGGCGACACCGGGGGCGTGGCGTGGTTCGCTCACATCGGGGGCTTCGTGTTCGGGGCGGCGGTGGGAGTGTTCTACCGGCGGCGGACCCAGCCGCGGGTGGCGCCCTGGCCCCCCTACTGATCGAGCTCCCGGACCATCGCCGCGGCGCTCACGGGACACTCGGGGCTTCGCTCCAGCGCCCAGGCGGGGACCTCCCCGCGGTCGACCCGAGAGAAGCGCAGGCGTTCGAAGAACCGCTCGGCCGTCTCCGTGAGCAGGAAGCAGGCCCGCGCGCCACGGCGTCGGGCGTCTCCGAGGGCCGCCGCCACGACCAGCGTGCCGAGCTCCCGGCCCCGCTGGTCCGGACGCGTGGCCACCCCGCGCAGGTACGCCTCGGACCCCCGAACCTCGGCCGTGGCCGTGGCCAGGAGCTCGTTCTCGCGATCGATCACCCACACGCCCTCGGGGCCCCACGCGGGCACGTCCGGCGGCGCCTCCACGAGGTGGCGAACCGCCGGGAGCTCGTCCTTGCGGGCCGGGCGGGGAACCGCCTTCGCGCGGTTCTCGAGCAGGACACCCACGTCGGCGCCGACGGCCACCGGCAGCCGGTCGAGACCGACGAGGTCGGCCCGCGTCGAGGCGCCGGAGAGGACCAACACCGCGTCGATCCCGGCACGGGCGGCCCCGACGACGTCGGTCTCCACGCGGTCCCCCACCATGACGGCCTCGCGGGTGCCGGCCAGCTTCAGCGCTTCGTCGAAGAGTGGCCGATGGGGCTTCCCGGCCACGGTGGCCGTGACCCCGGCGGCCCTCTCCACCGCGGCCAGGATGGCCCCGGCCCCCGGCCACAGCTCGCCACCGGGGGCGGGATACGAAGCATCGTCGTTCGTGGCCACCAGGCGGGCTCCCCGCCGAACCAGGACGCTCGCCATGCGCAGCTCGTCGTACCCGACGTCCCCGTCCCACCCGACCACCACCGCGTCGACGCGCTCCGGGGCGCCGTCCACCACCTCGACGCCGGCCTCGGCCAGGGCCGTCCGCACCCCGTCCTCACCGATCACGTACGCGGTGGTCGAGGCCCCGTCCCCGGCCACCAGGCGGGCGGCGGGCCGTGCCGAGGTCACCACCTCGTCGGAAGTCGCCTCGACGCCCAGGCCGCGGAGCCCGGCCGCGACCTGCTCCGGCGTGCGCGCGGAGTTGTTCGTGAGGAACACGATCTGGGTCCCGGCCCTCCGGAGCTCGGCCACGGCCTCGGCGGCGCCGGGGACGGCCCGGTCGCCCCGGTACATGACTCCGTCGAGATCGAGGAGGACGGCGCGATACCGGTCGGCCAGCCGCACCGCGTCAGGCGATCAGCCGGGCCAGGGCCTCCCGGTACTCGCGGCGCGGGGCCATGGCCACGGCCAGCTTCAGGTGCGCCACCGCCCGGGTTCGGTCACCGGTCCGGGCGCAGGCCAGGCCCAGCCCGAAGTGGGCGTAGTGGTTCACCGGATCGATGGCGACGGCCTTGGCGAACTCACCGCGGGCCCGGCGGAACCGGCCGGTCATGAACAGCGCCCGGGCCAGGGCCTCCCTGATCGACCCTTTCTCTGGCTCGACCGCGGCGGCGCGCTCCAGGACCACCACGGCCTGGTGGGGCCGACCGGCGTCAAGGAACTCCTGTCCTCGGCTGTACAGGGTGTAGACGGATTCGGTCATCCGCTCGCGACGTCCCTTTCGTTCGTCTATACAGGGGCGCGTGGTCGCCATCGCCCCGTTCGACGGGCTCCGGTACGACCCGGGCATCGTCGGGACGGACCTGGCCGCGGTCACCTCGCCGCCCTACGACGTCGTCCTCCCTCACGACCGGGCCCGCCTGCACGAGTCGAGCCCGTACAACATCGCGCTGGTGGACCTCGGCGCCGAGGAGGCCGGCGCGCCCGAGGACAAGTATACGAGGGCCGGCCAGCTGCTCCGCCGGTGGCGGCGGGACGGTGTGCTGGTGCCGACCGGCCGGCCCGGCGTGTACCCGTACGAGATGCGGTTCGCCTATCAGGGCGTCGAGCGGGGCGTCCGGGGCGTGGTGCTGGAAGTCGGACTGGAGCCGTGGGGCGGGACCATCCTCCCCCACGAGCAAACCATGTCAGCGCCGGTCGAGGACCGGCTCCGACTGATGCGGGCCACCGCCGCCGACCTCTCGCCGATCTACGCGGTGGTCGGTGGTCCATCGCAGCCGCAGTCGGAGCTCCTGGACCGGGTCGCCGCCCGCCCGCCGGAGCTCGAGCTCACGGACGAGGAGGGCGTGACCCATCGCGTCTGGTCGGAGCCGCTCCCCGAGACCCTCCGAGAGTGGTACCGCGACCAGCCCCTCCTGATCGCCGACGGCCATCACCGGTACCAGACCGCCCTGGCCCACCGCGAGGAGCTCCGGGCCGCCCGGGGGCCCGGACCCTGGGACGCCGTGCTGATGCTCGTGGTCGACGCGGCCACCGAGGATCCGCCGGTCCTGCCGATCCACCGGCTGCTGCACGTCGACCCCGTGCCCGAGCTGACCGGGGACCGAGTCCGGGGGCTCGAGGAGATCCTGGCGAACCTGGTCGACGACGACCTGCGGTTCGGGGCCGCCCTCCGGGGCGATGGCGGTCTCCTCCACCTGGTGGGACGCCTGGCCGGGCCCCCGCCGACGGTGTCGGCGCTGCACCGGGAGCTCCTCGACCCGATGCCCGGGGCCCGGGAGGTCCGGTTCGTGCCCGACGCGTTCGGCGCCGAGGCCGCGGTCCGCTCGGGAGCGGCCGACCTGGCCCTGTTCCTGCCGCCGGCCAGGGTGGCCAACGTGCGGGCCGTGGTGGCCTCGGGCGGGCGGCTCCCCCAGAAATCCACGTACTTCTGGCCGAAGCCCCGGACCGGCCTGGTGATCCGGGCGCTGGACCAGGGCGAGGTGGGCCGGACGCCCTAACCCTATTCGGACAAACGCGCTACGATGCCCTCCCGGGCGTTGGGGGTGTTCCAACAGTGAGGGTGGCAGAGTTCCTCTTGGGCGGCACGGCCGGCGTCGCCGTGGCCGTCGTCACGGTCGTGCTCACGCCCGACCCGCAGGTCGCAACCAACCAGCCGTTGACGCTTGGGCCCTTCGTCCTGGAGAGCCCAAGCCCTGAGCCGACCATCACCCCCTCCCCCGAACCCATCGAGTCCCTCGAGACGGATCGGCCCAAACGTGCGAAGAAGAGGTCCAAGCAGGCCGAGGAGAAGGAGCCGCGTGGCAACGGCGGAGGGGGCGGCTCGGGAGCGCCACCTCTGCCGGAGGACGACGCAGCCACGGCCGATGGCGGAGCGACGG
>CALAEC010000100.1 GCA_937890785.1 uncultured Actinomycetes bacterium | reverse complement strand
GCCTGACTCCCGGTCGAGCACGGCCAGGAACTGCTGCACGTCGATCGGCTTCGTCAGGTAGGCACTTGCCCCGCCAGCCAGCAGGCTCTGCACCTGCCCGCGCGTGGCGTCGGCGCTGATCACCACGATGGGGATGTCGCGCGTCTCCTCGTCGGTTCTGAGAAGGTGGAGGATCTCGTGGCCGGACATGTCCGGAAGCTGGAGATCGAGCAGGATCACGTCGGGGTGATGCTGGCGGGCCAGGTCGATCCCCATCCGCCCATGCATGGCCGCGATCAGCCGAACCTCGGGCCGCCGAGCGAGGACACTCTGGATCAGCTTCAGGTTCGACAGGTTGTCCTCGATGTAGAGCGCGGTCATGGAGGGACGGGTCGGCCGTATGTCGGCAGCCTCGCCGTTGCCCGATATATCGGCCAGGACCGCGGGGTCCTGCGCCAGGTGGAACTCGACCCAGAACACCGAGCCCTCGCCCGGGGTGGACTCCATGCCCATGGTCCCGCCCATGGCTTCCGTCAGGCGCTTCGATAGGGCCAGGCCGAGGCCGGTCCCCTCCTCCGTGCCCTGCTCCGCTCCCAGACGCTCGAACGGCTCGAAGAGCCGGCCCAGCTTCTCCGGTGAGATCCCCCGTCCGGTGTCGGCCACGCTGATGCGCAGGGTGTCGTTCGACCCCCGGCCGCAGCGGAGGAAGACCGAGCCCCCTTCCACGTTGTACTTGACCGCGTTGGACAGCAGGTTCAGCAGGACCTGCTTCACTCGCTGGAGGTCCCCCAGGATGTGCCGTCCCTCGCATCCCTCTTCCTCGTACCGAAGGCGTAGGCCGCGCTGGTGGGCCAGCGGGCGGATCAGGCTCATCGCGTCGGCGACGAGATCGTGGACCGGCACGGCCTCGAGGGAGATGGCCAGCCTGCCGGCCTCGATGCGGCTGATCTCCAGCACCTCGTTGATCAGCGCCAGCAGGTGCTTGCCGGCCCGGGTGATCTCGTCGACGTGGTCCCGCTGCTCCCCGTCGAGCCCTCCGAGCTCCAGAAGCTGGCCGAACCCGAGGATGGCGTTCAGGGGGGTGCGCAGCTCGTGGCTCATGCGCGACAGGAACTGGCTCTTCGCCTGGTTGGCCCGCTCGGCCTCCTCCTTGGCCGCCTGCAGCGCCCGTTCGCCGGCCTTCTGCTCGGTGATGTCCACGTTGGCTACCAGGACCTGGACCGGCCGGCCCTGGCCGTCTCGCCGGAGCACCCACCGACTGGCCACGTTGATCTCGGCGCCGTCCCTCCTGGTTTGGACCAACTCGCCCTCCCAACTCCCGTTCAGGAGCAGCGCGTCTTCGATCATCGCCCGAGGGGCCGGGAACCTGGTGGCCAACAGGTCGTGGGAAACCTGTCCGAGGGCCTCCTCGCGCGTGTAGCCGTAGCAGCGGGTGGCGCCGTCGTTCCAGTACTCGATCCGTCCATCGACGCCCCGGGCCAGGATGGCGTCGGGGGCCAGATCGAGGAGGACCGCCTGCTCGCGCATGGTCTGCTCGGCCTCCACCCGCTCGAGGGCCAGGTCGGCCAGGGCTCCAAGTGACTCCAGGAGGACCATCTCCTCCCGGCCGAACAGGGGGGAGTACGGACTGGGCCTGACCAGGAGCGAGCCCGAGCGAAGCGGGAGCCTGACCATCTGTGGATCGGTGGCCTGCTGGCCACTGCCGCGCGTCCCGTCCTCGGTCTCGCCGATCACTCGCCCGTGCTCGTCGAGGAGTGTCGCTCCCTTGCCAGCCACCACCTGGATGTGGGGAAGGAGGCTCGCCACCGCGTCCTCGGTGCTCCGAGCGGTCATGAGCTTTCGGATGGCCTCCCTGAACTGCGCCTCCTCGGGGCGTCGCCAGGACAGCCGAAGGAACCTCGGGGGGAACAGGGCCACGAAGAACAGGAGGATCGATGCCAGGGCCAGGAGCTGAACGACCAGCTCCACCGGATCAGCATCCTTCCCCGAGGCGGTTCCGGCGACCACCAGGGTGAGGTTCAGGGCCACGGAGGCCGCGCTCAGGAGGCGGAGCCGGCGCCTCGCCGGCGTTGGCTCCTCTCGTCCGGCCCGCCACAGGCGGACCGCCACGATGACGGACAGGGCCGTCCACTCCACCAGCACGACCGCCAGGAACCATGCGGTGGCCGCCCCCGACGCGGCCGCTTCCTCGCTGGGGATGGGGACGATCAGGGAGACCACCACGGCCACCGCGGCGAGCCCAAGGGCGACCATGTCGGTCCGCCGCGAAGCTGGGACCACCGCCGCCGTGAACCGGTACAGGAAGAAGGGGAACAGGAGCAGCGCGGCCAGGCTGGCTCGCTCCACCCAGACCAGGACCCCTGTGGCGTCCTCGGGGAACACCAGCCCGAGGACGGCGACCGAGGCGATGGCCGTGAAGGCCGCGGCGACCCAGCCGGCGCCCGGGGCTCGCCACCGTCGCCACCGGACCAGGCTCACCACCGCCAGGGCCGTGAAGACACCGAGCGTGACGTACTCCAGGACCTCCATGGCCAGGTGCATCAGCTGCCTTCCTCCCTGGGGAACTCGGCCAGGAGGGCCTCCCGCACCCGACCGAACTCCTCGTCCACCTCGACCAGGGCCTGGGCCGCGCCGCCGGCATCGCCGTCGGCGCTTCGACGTTGCAAGACCCGAGAGAGATCACCCATCCGCCGAGCCCCGAAGGTGGCCACCGTCCCGGCGAGCGCATGCGCTCGCTCGGCGGCGGTCTTGAGCTGCGTTCGCTCCAGCGCCTCTCGGATGATGTCGAGGTTCGAGCTCGCGTCGGCCAGGAAATCCGAGACGAGAGCCGGCGTGCCCCCCGGGGTTCGCTCACCCAGGCCTCGGAGGATCGCCACGACCGAGGGGTCCAGCGTCGCGTCCCCGCCGCGGCCGCCGGTCGAAGCGATCGGCTCGAGGACGGGCGAAGGGTCGGCCCGCGACACCCAGCGGCCCAAGACCTCCTCCAGGGAGACGAGGGAGACCGGTTTCGAGATGTAGTCGTCCATCCCGGCTTCCAGGCACCGCCTGCGGTCGCCCTCCATGGCGTCGGCGGTCATGGCGATGATCGGGATCCTGGTCCGAGGCCGTTCCCGCCTTCGGATCTCCGCCGTGGCCTGGAACCCGTCCATCTCCGGCATGCGGCCATCCATGAGGATGGCGTCGTATCGACGACGGGCCACCGCGGCCACGGCCTCGAGCCCGTTGGAGACCGCCTCCGCCGGATACCCCAGCCTGGCCAGCATGGCCAGGGCGAGCTTGCGGTTGGCGGGGTTGTCCTCGGCCAGGAGGATCCTTGCCGGGTCGTGATCCTCCGGCTGCTCCGGACCGAAGGCCATGGGGGGCGACCTCACGCGCTCGCTCCCCACAGCCGCGAGTGAGTGGGAGGGAGCCGCCAGAACCGCTCCAGCCGATCGGCCGGGACCGGCGCGGCCAGGTGCGTGCCCTGGACCTGCGCCGTGCCGAGCTCCCGCAGTGTCCGGAGCTCGTCGGGGTGCTCCACCCCTTCGGCCACGATGACCATCCCGGTCTCGTGGGCGAAGGAGATCAGTGCTGCCGCGAGGGCCCGGCGGTTCGGGTCGAGATGGATGTCCCGGGTCAGTGACCCGTCGAGCTTGATGATGTTCGGGTCCAGCCGAACGATGTGCCGAAGGCTGGCGAACCCGGCACCGGCGTCATCGATGGCCACGCGCCCGCCTCCCGATCGGAAGTCCCGCAGCGCCTGGGCCAGCCCTCCGTAGTCGACGACGGGGGCGTGCTCGGTGATCTCGACGACCGTGCGCTCGACCGCCGCCGGAGGCACCACCTCGGTCAGCGCGGCCGACTGGACCGTCTCCGGCGACAGGTTCACCGAGACGTACGCCGGCGCGGGGAGCGACCCGAAGTGTCGGAGCGCGACCCGCGCCGCCCACAGCTCGAGCTCCACGCCGAGACCCACCGAGGCGGCCTCGGCGAACCACTCGTCAGGACGACGCCCAGGCTCGAACCTGGACAGGGCTTCCGCCCCCACCATCCGACCTCGCTCCACGTCGAAGATGGGCTGGAACACCACCGAGAGCAGGTCACGCTCCATGACCGCCCGGATCCTCCCGATCAGCTCGTCGCGACGCCTGGCCTCGCCGGCCTCCCGCTCGAGGCGGCCGGTGAGCTCGGTGACCACGTCGCGGGCCACCTCGGAGGACAGTGGCGCCCGGCCGCGAGCCGCCTCCCGGATCCCGTCGAGGATCTCGGTGACGGGCGCGCCCTTCACGACGTAGCCCGACGCACCGGAACGGAGCATCTCCATGACCGCCTCGTGGTCCTGCGAGGCCGATAGGGCCAGCACGCGAGTGTTCGGTGAGCGCAGGCGGATCTCCCGGGTGGCGTGGGGACCCCCGCCTCCCGGCATGTTCACGTCGATCACTGCGACGTCGGGGCGATGGACCCCGGTCAGCTCGACGGCCTCGGCCGCGTCAGCAGCAGCCGCGACCAGCTCCAGCTCTTCCGCGGTGCCAACGATCCCGGCCAGGAAGGCGCGCACAGCCGCCTCGTCGTCCGCAACCAGCACGCGGATCCGCTGCTTCGAGCCGTCGCGGTCCTCGACACCCACTCGTTCCACCACCCGCCTTGTCGTCACTGTGGTCATCGGCACATGGGGCCGGGCGCCTAACGCCCCGGGAAGAAGCAGGTGTCACCCCGTCGGCCGATCCGGGGTGGGCCGATCGCCCCGGGAGGATCCCGCTGTGAGCTGGCGCCGCGCGCGTGGTGCGCTCGGCCGCGTATCCTCGAGCGCGTGATCAGCGACGAGCCGGTGCGGGGCCGGTTCGCGTACCTCGAGCAGCCGTGGCTGTTCGGCCTTCCGCCGCACGAGCAGATGCGGCCCTTCATCGAGCGGGCGGTGCCGCTCCCGCCGATCCACCACCTCTTCGGGCTCGTCCCCGAGGACGCCTCGCCGGGCCGGTCGAGCTGGTCGATCCCGGCCTCTCCGTGGCTCCAGTCGGCCGCGGGGCTGTTCCCCGGCGGGTCCTTGGCCCTGGTGGCCGATGCCGCGCTCGGTGGCGCCATCTACAACGTCCTGCCGATCGGCACCGTGCTGGCCACGTCCGAGCTCTCGATGAACTTCATCCGGCCGGCGACCCCGGCGAGCGAACGGCTGATCGCGCGGGCCCGGTTGATCCACTCCGGCTCGCGGCAGGGCCTGTCTGACGGCCTCGTCGAGGACGTCCATGGGAGGCTGCTGGCGCACGCCACCTCGAGGTGCGTGCTCCGTGGGCTTCCCTTCGATCCGCCTCTGCCACCCGATCCGCTTCCGGACCCCGAACCGGTGACCTTCGATTCGCCCGATCCACATGCTCGCCCCGTGAGGGGAACCGTCCTGGCGCAGGACGAGTGGGACGCGGCCACGGGCCTGGACATCATGCGCTCGTGGCAGAAGGGAGAGCGGGAGCCACCGCCGATCTGCCAGCTGTTCGGCTGGCGCCTGCTCGACGTCGACGAGGGAGCGGCAACGTGGACCGTGCCGGCGAGCCAGTGGTTCTGCACCGGGTTCGGCACGTTCTACGGTGGCATCACGGCGATGATCCTCGACGTCGGGATCAGCACGGCCGTGACCACGACCCTGCCCCCGGCTGCGTCGTTCGGCACCCTCGACCTCAAGGTGAACTTCCTCCGGCCGGTGACTGCGGACGGGCGTGACCTCCGGGCGCAGGCCAGGGTGGTCCACCGCGGACGGACCATGGCGGTGACCACCGCAGAGCTCGAGGACGCCGACGGGAAGCGGGTGGCCATGGCCACCAGCAGCGCCATGATCCTGCCGGGCGTCCCGTGGCACACCGCCGCGCCCCGGCCGACCATGGACGCGGCGCCCGGCGAAACCGAGTAACCGGGCCTGACTACAGAGTTCCGTTCGATGGTGGGCTGATCGTCCGAGGCGTCCGCGACACGCGGACGAAGCGAGCCGGCGCTACTCGTCGACGTAGTGGTCGGGCCCCGACGTGCCTCCGGGCGCCTCCTGGTCAACCCGAACGGCTTGCTCCTCGGCCGAGGGGCCCGCCGCCTCCTCGGTCTCATCGGCGACGAGATCCTTCTCGTCGTCGAGGGGTCCGGTGGTGGTCTCGGCGAGCTCACGTTCCCGGCGCTGGCGATGGTCCTCGGGCGTCTCCGCCTCGAGCCGCTCTTCGAGCGAAGGCGCCTCGCGCTGCTCCTCGGCCGTGGTCCCGTCCGTCTGGGGCTCCTCGGCCGGGGGAACCGATCGCTCCTCGGGATCGCCGCTGGTCCGGCCGCCGTGGTCGGGGATGCCTTCGTCCTCCAGATCGGTACGTTCCTCCTCCATGCTCTGTCCCTACCCATCGGCGGCCATCGAGCAACGCCCCCAGAGGTAGGGTCAGGAGCTCGATGACGCCTGAGCAGGTCCACGAGAGTCCCCGCGACTGGGTTCGCCGTCACATCCGCGAGTACGTGGAGACCGAGGGGCGGAAGGGACACCGGTGGAGCGGGGTGAACACGCTCCTCCTCACCACCAGGGGTCGGAAGACGGGGAAGCTGCGCCGAACGGCGCTGATCTACGGGCGCGACCGCGACCGGTACCTCGTGGTGGGCTCGGCGGGCGGGGCCCGGAGCCACCCCTCCTGGTACCTGAACCTCCGGGCCGATTCTGAGGTCCACGTCCAGGTGGGAGCCGAACGCTTCGACGCGCGCGCCAGGACCGCCTCGGCGCGGGAGCGATCTCGTCTGTGGCGCATCATGACGTCGATCTGGCCGGAGTACGACCGATACCAGGCCAGGAGCGAGCGGGAGATCCCTGTGGTGGTGATCGAGCGTGCGAGGTAGCCGGTGTTCGGACTGACCCCCGCCAACGTCCGGCACGTCCTTCGCCTGTTCCGGCAGGGCCGGCGACCCGCGGTCACCGTCTACGAGAGCCTCGGCGAGGATTTCTTCCTGGCCCCCGCGCCCGGCTGGCTGAACCTCGGTTGGTGGGAGGGCGACGGCGACGAGTCGGAGGCCGCGCGGGCCCCCGAGCGGCTCGTCGAGGTCCTGGCCGAGCCGCTCCCTCGGGGTGGAGACGTCCTGGACGTGGCCAATGGGCTCGGCGCACAAGACCCCGTGATCGCCAGGGTGTGCAAGCCGGGGCGCCTGGTGGCCGTGAACCTGTCCGGGTACCAGCTCCGAACCGGACGGCGGCGCCTCGAGGCCGCGGGCGCGCATCCGGTCCTCGCCGACGCCGTACGCCTTCCGTTCGCCGACGCCTCGTTCGACGGCGTGATCAGCGTTGAGGCAGCGTTCCACTTCCCCTCGCGAGCCAGGTTCCTGGCCGAGGCCCATCGGGTGCTCCGCCCCGGCGGGGTGCTCTCGATGTCGGACGTCACCGTCGAGGCGATGCCCAGATCCCTGGGCGACGTGGCCGCGGGGCTGGCGCAGCTCCGGGTGTGGGGGCTGCGGACCAGCCAGCTCGCCAGCGCCGACAAGGTCGTGGCGACCGCTGCGGTCGCGGGATTCGAGGACGTGCGGCTGCGCCGCTGTGGGGACCGGACCATCGACCCCGCGCTTCGGCTCGCCCGGGCCCGCCTGGCCCACCCGGGTGGGGCGCCGCCGGCCCACGTGTGGGCCGCCCGGGTGGGGATCCGCAGCGTCGAACGCCTGCGCCGGAGCCGCCTGGTCGAGTACGTACTGCTCACCGCGCGCGCCCGCACACCCGGCGAGACGGTCAGGCTCCGGGACATCACCATGGACGACCTCACGCTGTACGAGAACCTCCACACGGATCCTCGGATGATGGCCGAGCTCGGTGGTCCCCTTCGCCGGAGCGGGCTGAAGCGGAAGCTCCGGCGCATCGTCGACGAGGTCACGGACGGACGGACCTGGTACTCGGTCATCGTCCCGGGTGACGACCCCGGGGCGGCTGCCGGGACCGTGTGCATCTGGCGTCACGACCAGGACGGGAAGCCGATCAACGAGATCGGCTGGATGGTGCTCCCATCGTTCCAGGGTCGAGGGTTGGCGACCGGAGCCGTCCGGGCCATCCTTGACCGGGCCAGGGCCGAGGGGCGTTGGGACATGATCCACGCCTTCCCGGGGGTCACGAACGGCCCGTCCAACGCGATCTGCCGGAAGACCGGATTCGAGCTGGTCGGCCGGCGCGACATCGACTACTCGGGCCGCACACTGGCCTGCAACCACTGGCGCCTGGACCTCCAGGCCTGACCAACCGCCACGTTTTGGCTTCAGGCGGTCCAGTTTTGCGGGCGCCCGTGCCGATAACGACAGTGGGATGCCGCCTCAGGAAGTCCTCGTCTGTGCCAAGCCCTCGACGGCGAGGCTGATCGCCGGCGTCCTCAGGTCACGTGGCTACGCGGTGGAGTCCGTGGGCGACGGTGCCCGGGCGGTCGAGGCCGCCGAGCGGCGCAATCCAGACGTGGTCCTGATCTGGGCCGACCTTCGAGGGCCCGAGATCACCGGCGTGATCCGGCGGGTCTCCGAGGCCTCCGCAGCGCGGGTGGCCGTGATCGCGAGCAGGGAGGCGGTGCACCGTGCCTCGGAGTTCCGGGGAGCCGGCGCCGACGCCGTGCTGGTGGACGGCCAGCACGTCGACCGCCTGGCTCGCGTGGTCGATCGATTGCTCGGGGGTGGCCTGATCGAGGACATCCTCGACCTCCCCGACGGCGAGACGTATCAGCCCGAGGCGAACATCCCAGGCGGCAACGGGCATTACGCCGCTCACGTCTCGCCGGCCGGCTCGGAGGCGGGTGAGGCCGGCTCGGAGGAGACCGCCGAGCCGGCCGAACCCGGCATCCCGTTCGAGCCCTGCGACGTGGCCGCGATCGTCCAGGAGGGCGCGGCCGAGGCGGCCCGCGGATTCCCCGCCGTGGTGATGCGAGTGAGCGGGCCGTCGAGGCTCCCCGCGGTCGGTCACCCCGGCGCGCTCAGGGGCGCGGTGCGGGCGCTGGTAGAGGAGGCCTGTCGAGACTCCGACGCAGGCTTCGACGTGACCGTGAAGGTCCAGCGGGTCGATGCGGGGATCTTCGTCCTGGTGGCCGATCGGGGGCCCGAGCCCGGTGGTGGGCACCCGGAGGAGACCGGCGGTCCACCGTCCGGGACCAAGCTGGCCCGGGCGCTGGTCGCGCTTCACGGCGGCATCGTCTCGGTCGAGCCGATCCCTGCGGGCGGCCGGCGGGCTTCGTTCACCATTCCCGAGCAACCCCCCCTGCTGACCGGCATCGAGCTGCAGGGCGGGTTCCGTGCCCTTGAGCTCCTCGAGCTGGCCGAGGCGGCATGGCGCGGCGAGGAGCCTGCCGCCACCGAGCCCGAAGCCGAGGAGGAACCGCCCGGCGACGCCATCGACCTGGCCGCGGCGGCTGCCGATGCTGCTGCTCAGGCGCCCGAGCGGCCACGGGAACCCAGGGAACGAACCGACCCGATCAGATCGCTGGCGGAGCTGTTCGGCTTCGACGAGGAAGAGCCGGCCGTCGGGGAGGTCCCGGAGTCTCAGGCCGAACCGGAGCCGGATGAGGAACCGGTCGAGACCGAGGTGCCGTGGGAGCTCGAGCCCGAGCGCCTGTTCGAGGACGAGGTCGCCGAGGTCGAGGCCGGGCTCGAGGTGCTCGAGACCTTCGAGCCGGAGCCGGCCGAGCCGGAGCCGTTCGAAGTGGAGTCGGTCGAGCCGGAGCCGGCGGACGCGGAACCGGTCGAGGCCGCGGCCGAGCCGGTCGAGGCCGAGGTCGAGCTGGACGAGCCCGAAGTCGAGCCCGTCGAGCCCGTCGAGCCCGAGGAAATCGGGCCTGACGAGACGGAGGAAGCCGAGCCCGAGTCGGTCGAGGCCGAAGACACCGACGCGGAGGAGCCGGAACCCGAGCTCATCCATCCCGCAGAGCCGGTCGAGCCGGAGCCGGAGCTGCCGGCGGCCGTCATCACCCTCCCGCCGCACGACGAGGAGCCCGCGGCCGAGGCCGAGCCGCCGCCCGAGCCGGAGCCGGTGGAGGTTCCTGAGCCGGTGCCCGCGGCTGAGGCGACCGCGTCGGAGCCCTCCTCCACGAACGCCCCCCCGAAGCCCTTCGTCCCCAACCCGCTCCACCCGGCCACCGCGATCCTCCGGGCCCTGGCCGAGGAGTACGACACCGACTCGAACCCGTTCCGCTTGCGCTGATCCGCTCAGTCGGACAGGAACGATACGACCAGCGAGCGGGCGTTGTTCTCTCGGTTCGTGTCCAGGACGACCACGCGCTGCCACGTTCCCAGCACGACGTCGCCGTCGAGGACCGGAAGCACCAGCGAGGACGACACGAACGCCGGGATGAGGTGGTCCGCCCCGTGTCCCTCCGACCCATGCCGATGCCGGTAGCGGTCGTCCCGGGGAAGGAGCCGCTCGATCGCTTCGACGAGGTCCGCCTCGGACCCGGCGCCGGTCTCCATCAGCGCCAGCCCGGCCGTTGCATGCGGGACGAACACCGAGAGGAGACCGTCCCCTCCTGACTCCCTGGCGAACCCGAGCACGTGCTCGGTCACGTCGATGACCTGCCGGCCGGACGTGTCGATGCTGAACCGCTCGGTCCGCATCAGCCCAGGCGCGGCGGAAAGTTGACCACGGCCAGGATCTGCCGGCCCACCAGGTCCTCGGGCCGGTACAGGTCGGTGATGCGGGCACTCGACGCCTTCGTCCCGATCTCGGGACCGAAGTCGATCCAGAGCTTGTATGCGGGGTAACGGGCCCCGGGGAACGGCTCGCACCGCAGCACCGTGCCGGCCCGGACGTCGAGTCGTTCGAGATCCTCGATCGTGGCGCCCATCAGAACAGGGCGGTGGCCAGCCGGCCCCGAAACTCCCGAGTCAGGGGCGCGTCGTCCCCGAGGAGGTCGAACACCCGGAGCATCAGGCGACGGGCCTCGTCCCCACGGCGGTCCCCCTCCGGGACCATCGCCAGCAGGCGCTCCAGCGCGTGCCGGTGGTCGCCGGAGAGCGCGACGCGGGCCGCCTCGGCCAGCTCGCCGGGATCGCCGGCTGCCTCCCGGAGCTCGACCTCGGCGAGGAGCGGGCGCACGCCGTCCTCCGGCGGCACGGAGCCGAGCACGCTCCGAGCCTCATCCGTGTCGCCGCGATCGAGCAGAAGCCTGGCCAGCCCGGCCGCGGCCCCGACGTTCGAGCGATCGATCGCCAGCGCCTCGCGGTATCCGGCCTCGGCCTCCTCCGGCGACGCCGCGTGGCGAGCCTCCGCGACGAGCTCGTCCGCCTCCGACGGGGCCAGCCCGTCGAGGAACCGCCGGATCATCTCGTCGGGCTGCACCCCAACGAACTCCGCGGCGACGGCGCCATCGCGGAACGCCTTCACCGCGGGGATCCCTCGGATGCCGAACCGGGCCGCCAGCCCCGGGTTGGCGTCGACGTCGACCTTGGCCAGGGTGAACCGTCCCGCGTACTCCTTGGCGAGCCGCTCCAGCACCGGACCGAGGATCAGGCACGGCTGACACCATCCGGCCCAGAAGTCGACGACGACCGGAGCGCGGTGAGACGCCTCGATGACCCGCTCCTCGAAGGCGGGTTCGTCGACGCTGATGACCGGCCCGTCGTTCGTCATGGCGAACCAACGATAGCAACGGATCGGGCCGATCGGCCCGCGAGCTGTCAGGCCAGGAACAGCTGGGTGACCCAGACCCGGTCACCGCGCCACACGACGCCGACGCCGGAGCGCCGCCACCTGCCCAGCACGTTCTGGGCGTGCGGCGGGCTGTCCATGAACGCGACGAGGGCCTCCTGGACGGAGCCGGCGTAGCCCACGTTCTCTCCCACCACGCGGTAGCTGAAGCCTCGGAAGGTCCGGCGGAGGTTCGAGTGAGACAGCTCGCCGCGGTTGGCCATCTGGCTGCTGTGCTTCCGGGCCAGCTTCGACAGACGCTCCGTCACCCGGAGCCGGCGCATGCTGTGGTTGCTTCGCACGTCGTTCATCATCGTGGCGAACGAGGTCTCATCCACCGTGAGGGCCTCCGCGGGTCCGGCAAGGACCGGGACCGTGATCAGGATCGAGGCCAGCAGGAGCAGCAGGTGACCGCGCAGCCGGGCGGAGACGTCCAGGACGAGCGTGCGGGGCCGCACCATGGGAGTGGTATCGGCGCCAGCTCGCGAGGCCTTGACAGGGATCTTCGACGCTCCGCCGCGCCGCCGTAGGCCGTCCGGCCGAGGAGGCCACGTCCCCTCAAGGGGCGAACTCGACCGGTCGAGTTGATACGGTAGGAGACGGGATGGGGATCCTCCGGCAAGACGCGACCACGAACGAGTGGGTGATCCTGGCGCCGGATCGAGCCGCGCGGCCGGGCCAGGCCCGAGGCGAGCCCGTCGCGGCCATCCGTCCACCCCTGCCGGCCCACGATCCCGGTTGCCCGTTCTGCCCGGGGAACGAGGACCAGACGCCCCCCGAGCTCGCCCGGGCCCCGGCGGAGGGCCCGTGGGAGCGCAGAGTGGTGCCGAACCGGTACCCCGCGCTCGGCCCGGACGGAGAGACCCTTCGGCGGGGCGAGCCGCTGGCCAGGGAGATGGACGGCGTCGGCTATCACGAGGTGGTGGTCGAGTCCCCCCAGCACGACGAACGGCTCGACGAGATGCCGGTCGACCGCCTCGCCGGCGTGGTGGCGACGTGGCGGGACCGGTACCGGACCCTCGCCGCCGATCCACGGATCAAGGCCGTCATCGTGTTCAGGAACTTCGGGGAGCGGGCCGGGACATCTCTGGTCCATCCCCACTCGCAGATCCTGGCCACGCCGGTGATCCCGCCGGACGCGCTCCGCCGGTACGCTGTGGCCACCCGATACTTTGACGACACGGGACGCTGCGTGTACCTCGACCTGCTCGACCGGGAGCTCGAGACCGCCGAGCGGGTGGTGGCAGAGCGGCCCGGCCTGGTGGCCGTGTCGCCGTTCGCCTCGCGGGTGCCGTACGAGACCTGGATCAGCCCTCGGGCGCCGCGGCCCTCGTTCGCCTCGCTCCAGGACGGTGAGGTCCGGGAGCTGGCCGACCTCCTCCGCGACGTGGTGGCGTCGCTCCGGCACGCGGCCGGCGATCCCGATTACAACCTGGTGATCCACTCCGCTCCCGCCGGCGAGGAGACCAAGCCGTTCTTCCTGTGGCACCTCCGAGTGCTGCCGCGGATCGTCACCCAGGCGGGGTTCGAACTCGGCTCGGGGATGTCGATCAACTGCGTCGCGCCGGAGCACGCCGCTCGGCGACTCCGGGCGGCGATGGCCCGCGTCCCCGCCGGGTAGCGGACGGGTGCGACGCCTCGTCTCGGTCCTGGTTGCCCTGGCCTCGCTGGGGTTCCCGTCGACGGCCGCCTCGGCCGTCGCTCTCCGCGCCCCCGGCGACGCCGTTGCCGCAGACGCGGCCTACGCCCACGTGCGCCGGTTGGCCGGCCGGATCGGCCCCAGGCCCGCGGGCTCGGCGGCGTACCGGCGGGCCGCGTCGTATGTGCGTGGCGAGCTCGAAGCGCTCGGCTACGAGGTCGCTCGCCAGGGGTTCCCGCTCCCCCAGGGCGGCCGCTCCGGGAACCTGGTGGCTCGGTGGCCGGGCGATGTCGAGGCCCGGCTCCTGATCGGCGCCCACCTCGACACCGTGCCGGGGTCACCCGGCGCCAACGACAACGCCAGTGGGGTGGCGGTCCTCCTCGACGTGGCCGCGGCGGTTGCCGTGACTGGCGGCCCGCCGCCCGGCCTGGTCCTGGTGGCCTTCGGCGCCGAGGAGGTCCAGCCCGGCGGCCAGCACCACCTCGGTTCCGACGCGTACGTCGACCGGATGTCGGCGGGCGAACGGGACGTGTTGGAGATGATGGTGTCCGCCGACATGATCGGGAAGGTCCGCCGGTACATCGTTGGGGCCCTCCAGGGCACGTCCCGGCGGGCCGCGCGGATCCTGGCCGGGGCGGTCAGGGCCGAGGGGTTCCGGGCCAGCATCCGAGAGCTCGGCGACATCTCCGACCACGGCCCCTTCGCCCTCGCGGGGATGCCCGCGGCCTTCCTGTGGACAGGATGGGAGCCGAACCACCACGAGCCCACCGACGTGGTCCGGAACTGTCGCCCTGGCGCGCTCCTCCGGGGCCGCGAGGTCCTGCTTCGTCTGATCGAGGAGCGCCTGAGCTAGGCCTCGCGGAGGCCCATCCGGTACAGCTTCCGGGCGCCCTCCCCGTCGAACAGCACTACCTCTTCCACGCCCCGCGCGAGCAGGTCCGACCAGGCCTCTCCCATCCACTCCTCGGCCGCGGCACGGTCCTCGAAGGGCTTCGAGGTGCCAGCGTCTCGACCCTCCGCGTCGAGGTACCGCCACTCGAACATCTGCTTCACGATACGGCGCGGCCTAGACTGCCGCCGTGAGGACCTGCGGCAACTGCGGCGAGCCCAACGCCGACCGGGCCCGGTTCTGCCAGGCCTGCGGCCGCCC
>CALAEC010000099.1 GCA_937890785.1 uncultured Actinomycetes bacterium | reverse complement strand
TGCGCACGAAGCGCCGTCAGCGGGCCGAGGAGAAGGCGATGAAGGTGCCGGTGAAGCTCCTGTTCCCACTGATCTTCTGCATCCTGCCGTCGATGTTCATCGTGCTCATCGGGCCGGCCGCCATCCGGATCAGCCAGAGCTTCTTCTGATCGCGCGGCGGGTCAGCGCCGCGTCATCAGGAAGCAGGCCTTCGCGCTCTCGGGCCGGGGTGATGGGAGGCGTTCGATCGAGAAAGCATCGCCGAAGAGCGTGTTCTCCTCGCCGGGCTCGACCACGAACGGGAATCTCCGGGACGGGCCGTTGAAGCTGAACGAGGGCAGCTCGGACACGGGCTGGTAATAGCACCACAGGAGAAACAGCGACCCGGGGTCCGTGTGAGCGCGGACCAGGGACGCCAGCGCCCGCCGTTGTTCGCCCAGCAGGTCTTGCAGCGTGTTGTACACGATCACCAGGTCGAACGTGCCATCGACGCCGGGGAGCTGGGGCGCCGTGACGTCTCCGACCACGAAGCTCGCGCGTTCGCCGATCCCGCGCGCGGCCGCCTCCCGACGGGCCCTCGAGATCGCCACCGACGAGAAGTCCACTCCCAGGGCGCTCCAGCCTCGCTCCGCCAGGAACAGGACGTTGGCCCCAGTACCACAGCCGAGATCCAGGGCCCGTCTACCGTTGGCTGGCGGGGGGATCCGGCCGGACTCCACCAGCTCGACCAGCTCCGGCCCGGGGCCCTTGTCCCAGCCTCGCTGGAGACGGGCAGCCCCCACCCGATAGAGGAGGTTGTAGGCCCACCGTCCCGGCATGGTGGCTCCGAGGATAGAACGGTCGCGAACGGGCGAAGGCCGGGCCCTAGGGCCCGGCCCCCGGTCCGTCCGGGCGATCGGGAGCCGACTCGGGCTCCACGATCACCGTGAGCGTGTGCTCGCCTTCCTCTCCGGCGGCAACGCGGCGGACCGTGTCGGCCAGCGCCTCCGGCGGATCGGTCTTGAGCACGAATCCCCCAATCCCGGCCCCGGCGGCCGCTTGGGCCACCCGCCGGTCGTCCGCAGCGGTGAGCATGACGATGCCCACGTCGGGGTTGGTCTTGCCGATCGAGCGAGCGGCCCCCAGGCCGTCGAGCACCGGCATCTGGTAGTCGAGGACCACCACATCCGGGCTGTGCTCTCGCACCAGGTCGACCGCTTCCTCCCCGGTCTCGCCGACCGCCAGCACGTCGAACCCCTCCTGGCTCTCGAGGTACGTGCGTACGGCCGTCCGGATGAGCGGGTGATCGTCGGCGATCACGACCTTGATCAACAAGCTCCTTCCCTCACGGACGCTGCTCGCAGTCTCGCAACCGCGCCCGAGGGTGTCCATGACCCGAACGGACCATTTCCCCGTAGTCCATTCGGCCGACGACCGACGTCCGATTGCACCCGCCGGGCTTCGAAGGATAGGGTTTCCAGGCGTTATGGCACTCTCGCCGGAGCTCCTGACGATCGTCTCCCTGGCATCGCTTGGTCTGGCCGGATTCGCCGTCTACCTCCTGGTCGCCAGCGCGCCGAAGGGCGGCCGGAAGCTCGCGGACGATCGGCAGGCCGTCCATCTGCTCACCCAGCACGACGAGTCCATCGTCCGGCTCAGGGCCGCGGTCCGCCAGCTCGCCGGGGAGCAGCGGCGACAGGCCGAGACGATGCTGTCGGCCGTCCAGCGGATCGGCTTGGTCCGCTACGACGCGTTCGAGGACATGGGCGGGCACCTATCGTTCTCGGCCGCCCTGCTCGACGGCGATGGCGATGGGATCGTGATCACCTCGATCAACGGCCGGCAGGACACCCGCTGCTACGCGAAGCCGGTCCAGGCGTGGACCTCGAGGCACAACCTGTCCGAGGAGGAGGAGGCCGCCATCCAGCAGGCTCTGGCCACCTCCGGCCCGGCGCCGGCGGTCCCCATGGACTCGCGAGGGCGGGTCCGCCCCGGCGCCTGAGTGCTCGACCTCAGGTCGATCCGCGAAGACCCAGACCCGGCCCGGCGGGCCCTGGCGCGCCGCTCGCTCGACCTCGTCGCGGATCTCGACCGCCTGCTGGAGCTGGACGTGGAGCGCCGCCGGCTCACCACGGAGGTCGAGGAGCTCCGGGCCGAGCAGAACCGGGTCTCCCGGGCCATCGGCTCGGCCTCGGCCGAGGACCGGGAGCGGCAGATCGAGGAGGTCCGGCGGGTCTCCGACCGTCTGAAGGAGCTGGAGCCGGCCCTGCTGGAAACCGAGGAGCAGGTCAAGGCCCTCCTCGATCGCCTGCCGAACCTTCCGCACGAGTCGGTGCCCCAGGGCGAGACAGACGAGGACAACGAGGTCCTCCGCGAGGTGGGGGAGCGGCCCAGCTTCGGGTTCGAGCCGCGGGACCACGTCGAGCTCGGGACGACCCTCGGCATCCTCGACATCGAGCGGGCGGCCAGGCTGTCGGGATCCCGGTTCGCCTACCTCGTCGGTGGCGCCGTCATGGCGCAGTTCGCCCTGGTCCGGTACTGTCTCGATCGCCTCACCGCTCATGGGTTCGTGCCGGTGGTCCCGCCCGTGCTGGTCCGGGAGGAGGCCATGTACGGCACGGGGTTCCTTCCGACCGACGAGGCCCAGCTGTACGTGACCCGGGAGGACGACCTGTACCTGGTGGGCACGTCCGAGGTGGCCCTGGCCGGGCTGCACCAGGGTGAGCTTCTCGAGCCGGAGAGCCTCCCCCGCCGGTACGTGGGCTACTCCACGTGCTTCCGCCGGGAGGCCGGGACCCACGGCAAGGACACCCGGGGGATCTTCCGCGTCCACCAGTTCGACAAGGTCGAGATGTTCTCGTTTACCGATCCGGGCTCGTCGTGGAACGAGCACGAGTACCTGCTGTCGTGCGAGGAGGAGCTGGTTCGAGGGCTGGAGCTCCCGTACCGGCTGGCGAACGTGTGCACCGGCGAGCTGGGGGCCTCGGCGGCCAAGAAGTACGACCTCGAGGTGTGGCTGCCGGGCCAGGGGCGATATCGCGAGCTGACGTCCTGCTCGAACACCACCGACTACCAGGCTCGGCGACTCGGCGTGCGGGTCCGGACGCCGGACGGCAACCGGCCGGCGCACACCCTGAACGGCACGGCCTGTGCCATCGGCCGGACCCTGATCGCCATCCTCGAGAACCACCAGCGCGACGACGGATCGGTGGTCCTCCCCGAGGTCCTCCACCCGTACCTGCCCGATGGGTTCCGGACGCTCGTGCCGGCCTGACCGCTACACTCGCTCGGGGGGATGCCGGAGCGGACGAACGGGGCGGCCTTGAAAGCCGCAAAACCCGCAAGGGTTTCGGGGGTTCGAATCCCTCTCCCCCCGCT
>CALAEC010000098.1 GCA_937890785.1 uncultured Actinomycetes bacterium | reverse complement strand
GTCTTGGTCTCGATCCGGAAACCGCATCCGGGATCCCCTCGCTCGATGGGAACGGCGACGGGTGGACCTGTATCATGTCGCTGTCGAACCACCCTGTCGAGGGCGCCTTCGTCTTCCGCGACAACACCGTCGGTCCCTAGCGAGCCCCGACCGGACCCGAACGACCGAGGGGCCGTCCGTGTAACATTGCGGTCCTCATGTGCGGGATTGTCGGTTACGTTGGTCCCGACGAGGCGCTCCCCATCATCCTCGAGGGGCTCCATCGTCTCGAATACCGTGGCTACGACTCGGCCGGGGTGGCCGTGCTCGACGGCGACCTCACCGTCGTGAAGAGCGCCGGGAAGCTCGAGGCCCTGGAGAAGGAGCTCGCGGACCACGGAGCCCCTGAGGGGACGGTCGGCATGGGCCACACGCGGTGGGCCACCCACGGGCCGCCGACCGACCAGAACGCGCACCCACACCTCGACTGCGACGGCCGGATCGCCGTCATCCACAACGGCATCATCGAGAACTTCCACGAGCTCAGGGAGCGGCTCGAGCTGAACGGGCATGTGCTTCGGTCGGAGACCGACACCGAAGTGGTGACCCACCTGGTCGAGGACGCCGTCCGCGACGGCGCCGATCTCCCCGACGCCGTGCGGGCCGCCGTGGCCCGGCTCGAGGGCGCGTACGCGCTCGTGGTCCTGTCGGCTGACGAGCCCGGGACGATCGTGGGCGTCCGGGTGTCCTCGCCGATGGTGGTGGGGCTCGGCGACGGTGAGACGCTCCTGGCCTCCGACGCGCCGGCGCTCCTCCCTCGGACGCGACGGATCGTGCCGCTGTCCGACGGGCAGGTGGCGGAGCTCCGCGCCGACGGCGTGCGCATCACCGACCTCCAGGGCGTCGAGGCCGAGGCCCGGCCGCTCGAGGTCGAGTGGGACCTCCGAAAGGCCGAGAAGAGTGGATTCGACGACTTCATGCTGAAGGAGATCCACGAGCAGCCCCAGGCGATCCGGGACACGATCCG
>CALAEC010000097.1 GCA_937890785.1 uncultured Actinomycetes bacterium | reverse complement strand
GGCTGGACGGTGGTCGAAGGCTGGACCGCTGCAGCCGACGGCGAGGGGGCCGGCGAGGGGGCCGGCGTGGGCGAGGGGGCCGGCGAGGCCGACGGCGAGGGGGTCGGAGTCGGCTCGGGGACCTCCTGGCCGTTCGCCGGACCCGCCAGCAGGACGATCAGGGTCCCGGCCAGGAGGACCGCCCCGGGCCGCCGGCGAGGGGCGGACCGGCTGCCTCCGAGGGGGACGTGGGGCCGCTGCATACCTTCCTGCGGTGCTACTCCTTGGGCTCGGGGGCGGGCTCCGCGGTCTCTGGCGCCGTGGTCTCGGGCGCCGCCGGAGCGGCGTCCTCGTCCGTGGCTCCATCCTGCATCCCGGCCTTGAACTCCTTCGTGGAACGGCCCAGGGAGCGGGCCAGATCGGGCAGCTTCCGTGCCCCGAACAGCAGGAGGAGGACGGCCAGGATCAGGATGATCTCCGGAAGCCCGATCTGCTGGAAGATCGCTAGCATCGTTCGCCCCTTTCGACGGCTTCCAGGGTACACCCCAACCCAGGGCGGCGCCCGAGGCCCTCGGCCGTGGTATCGTTCGGCAGGACTTCCCCTTTAAGTCCGGTCCCGTGAGGCCGGGAAGGGAGACGGCACGGCGTGACGACGAAGCTCCGCGCTCCACGGCCTCGTGGAGCGCTTTCTCATGTCTGGGGCTGGCGTGGGCTTCAGCCCTAAGGGGCGGCTCCTCGACGCCGGGGAGATCCGCCGGGCCCTGACCCGGATCGCCCACGAGATCCTCGAGCGGAACAAGGGCGCCCAGGACCTGGCCCTGGTGGGGATCGCCGCTCGCGGCGACGACCTGGCCCGCCGGCTGGCCGAGGAGCTCCGGCGGATCGAGTCGGTGGACGTGCCCGTCGGCGTCCTGGACATCACGTTCTACCGCGACGACATCGGCCTGCGCGGCGAGGCGCCCGAGGTCCACCAGACCATGATCCCCTTCGACGTGACCGGCACGACCCTCGTGCTGGTCGACGACGTCCTGTACACCGGCCGCACGATCCGGGCGGCCATGGATGCGCTGATGGATCTGGGCCGGCCCCGGGCCATCCAGCTCGCGGTGCTGGTCGACCGGGGGCACCGGGAGCTCCCGATCCGCGCGGACTTCGTGGGCAAGAACGTCCCGACCCGGGCCGGCGACCTGGTCCGGGTGCTGACAGACGAGACCGACGGCGCGGACGCCGTCGAGGTGGGGGAGGTGTCGGCGTGATCAAGCATCTCTTGAGCGTCACCCAGCTCCAGCCCGAGGACATCACCCGGGTGCTGGACACGGCGGAGTCCTTCCGAGAGGTGGGCAGCCGGGTGATCAAGAAGGTCCCGGCGCTCCGGGGGCGGACCGTGGTGAACCTGTTCTATGAGAACTCCACCCGGACGCGCATCTCCTTCGAGATCGCCGCGAAGCGCCTCTCGGCCGACGTCATCAACTTCTCGACGAGCGGCTCGTCGGTGGCGAAGGGGGAGAGCCTGAAGGACACCGCGCTGACCCTTCAGGCCATGGGCGCGGACGCCATCGTGATCCGCCACTCGTCGTCGGGATCGCCCCACACGCTGACCCGGTGGGTCGAGGCCAGCGTGATCAACGCCGGCGACGGGACCCACGAGCATCCGACCCAGGCCCTCCTCGACCTGTACACGATCCGCGAGCACTTCGCCTCGTTCGATGGGCTCCGCGTCGCCGTGGTCGGAGACGTCCTCCACTCGCGGGTGGCCCGGTCGAACACGCACGCGCTCACCAGGATGGGCGCGGAGGTGACACTGGTCGGTCCGCCCACGCTGATCCCGCCGGACGCTCCGGCGTGGGGTGCGCAGGTCTCTCATGACCTCGACGACGTGCTGCCGAAGCTCGACGTCTGCTACATCCTCAGGGTCCAGCGGGAGCGCCAGCGCCAGCAGTACTTCCCCAGCGTTCGGGAGTACGGACGGCTTTTCGGGCTGACCAGGGAGCGCGTCGAGTCGCTTCCGGAGGGCGCGCTCATCATGCACCCGGGGCCGATGAACCGGGGCGTCGAGATCGCCTCGGCCGTGGCCGACCTGCCTCGGTCGGTGATCGTCGACCAGGTCACGAACGGCATCGCCGTTCGGATGGCTCTCCTCTATCTGATGCTGGCCGGACAGGAGGTTGCCTGATGGGCCGCCTGCTGCTCCGCGGAGCCAGGGTGGTCGATCCGGCCTCGGGTACCGACGAGCGCGCGGACGTTCTGGTCGTCGACGAGACCATCGAGGAGATCGGCGGGGAGGTGGCTGGGGGTCGTGGCGAGGTCCTCGACTGCGACGGCCTGGTGGTGTCGCCGGGCCTCGTCGACCTCCACACCCACCTTCGGGAGCCCGGCCGGGAGGACGCCGAGACCGTGGAGACCGGCGCTCGGGCGGCCGCACTCGGGGGCTACACGGCGATCTGCGCGATGCCGAACACGGATCCGGTGGCCGACACCGCGGCGGTTGTTCTGGAGGTGCGCAACCTGGCGGACAAGGCCGGTCTGGTTGACGTGCACCCGGCCGCGGCGATCACGAAGGGTCTGGAGGGGGAGCGACTGGTCGAGATCGGCGAGCTGGCCGACCTCGGGGTTCGGCTGTTCACCGACGACCACGAGTGCGTTCAGTCGGCGCAGGTGATGCGGATGGCGCTGGAGTACGCCCGCGCGTTCGAGGTGGTGATCTGTCAGCACGCCCAGGAGGCCACGCTGAGCGAGGGCTGGCAGATGCACGAGGGGTACTACTCCTCGCTCCTGGGGCTTCGGGGCGCTCCGGCCGAGGCCGAGGCCGTGATCGTGGCCCGGGACGTGTTGCTGGCCGGCCGGGTCGGCGGCCGTCTGCACGTCACCCACACCTCGGCGGGGCCGTCGGTGGACCTCATCCGCGACGCGAAGACCCGGGGCGTGCGGGTCACGGCCGACGTGACCCCGCACCACCTCACATTCACCGACGAGGACCTCCAGGGCTACGACACGAACCTGCGGGTGAACCCGCCGC
>CALAEC010000096.1 GCA_937890785.1 uncultured Actinomycetes bacterium | reverse complement strand
TGGCCACTTGTGGGAGCGCAGCCCTCGTCGGCCTCCCCTTATTCGGACGTTCCCACGGGAATCCGGGCGATCCGCCTCTCGATATGGCCAGGAATGACTATTGACCCCCCTCCGTTCGAACCTTACGTTCCCGTACGGACCCCGCGGGAGGGACCCGTTGGGCCACAGTGCTGGGAGGTGTCGGCATGGATCGAGCTTCATCCCTTCGGCGACCCGCCGCTTCGGTGAGACTTCGGCTCGCGTGGGCGACGATGATCGCGCTGACGGCGGTGATCGTGCCTGCCGCCGGCGCGTCCGCGGACTCGAAGACGGGCTGTCCGGTCGGCACCGGCTGGAATGAGATGACCGTGGAGGATGTAGCGGCCAGGGTGTGGCCCGCGCTCCTGGATCAATCTCCATGGGAGGACGAAGCGGACTTCCGCGAGTCGGCCGTTCGCCCCTATGACCGCAACGGCGATGGCTGGATATGCCTGAAGATCCAGTGGGGAGAGGAGCTCAATCCGAACTCCCACTGGTACGGGGTCGAGCAGTTCCTGCCTCGCGACAACACGTCGAACGCGTCGAACGCCACCTGAGGGCAGGATGCGGTAGTCGGGAGGCAGGTGATCCGGTGCCCCTCGCGATTCCTCGCGGATGGCGCCCAATCACGCTGGGCACAGCCCCGTGTACCGCTAGGGTCCGGCGGACTACGGGTTCGTCGCGGACGCACTCGGCGAGGATGGGGACGCGCTCGACGCCCTGGTCTTCGTCGGCGAGCCCACCTTCCCCGGCTGCCGGATTCGGGCTCGCCCGGTCGGTGTATTCGTGATGCGGGACGAGAAGGGACCGGACGAGAAGATACTGTGCGTTCCTCTCAGGGATCCCGCATGGTCGCACGTCAGCGACCTCACCGACCTTCCGTCAGCCCTTCTGGCAGAGATCGAACACTTCTTCAGCGTGTACAAGGATCTCGAGGAGAGGACAACCGAGACGGTCGGCTTCCGGGATGCCCGGGTGGCGTTGGATGTCATCGAAGCGGCCCGCCATCGGTTCCAGGATGAGCCGTCGGCGCCCGACCCCGACCCGAGCTGATCGGATGGAGCGCGTCGTGCGTCGCCGCGAGGGAGGCCCATGAGGAGTCGACGGGCCAGAGGTGCACCAACAACGCATCGGCGCTGCTATTGGCGGCGTGTGCCGTTACTGACGACGGTCAGTTGCAAGGGCGCTGGCGGCCCAGGCCTGCGAGAGTTGGCCCCTATGGTCCGAGGAAAAAGTTGATCAGCTCTTCGCAGTTGCTCCAAGGGAGCGGGGCTTCGAACGGCGCCGGGTCCTGAACAGCGACGGCCCCTGGTCGGGCGTATGGGACCTGGAAAAACTGACCGACAGCGAAGCCGTTGCCTGGGGAATGGGGGTAGCGACAAAGGTTCGCCAAGACTTGGGGCCAGTTCAAGATGCCCAGCAGGAATCGCCTCCGGAGTGACGAACTCTTACTGCGGGGCCGGGGAAGGGCGTTGGCCGGGCAGGCAATCGCTTCCCCTGGGGGATGATGCTCCATCCCCTCCAGGGTCCCGGCCCCTTACAGTTTCCGAGATCTCCCTCACCTGACCCGCATTGCGGCTCGTCGAGGAGCGCTGAAGGAGGAACGAAGAGAGACCGAACGTTGAGATGAATATCAAGCGTGAGGGTGGTCGGGTCTTCGGGGGCAGCGCCAGGCTCTGTAGGTCGTGGAATGATGGCCTTGGCTGGACCGTCACCTCCAGCCATCGAGGAGGCCCTAGCGAAGACAGCAGGCCAGCACAAGCCCTCGCTGGACGATCTGCTATCCGAGCGGGAGTCGAAGCCCGACCGGCCATCCTGAGTCGGCCCGCGCTCGTCTAAGCCACGGACCGGACGGATGACTCCGTAGGGCAGCCCGCTCCCATTCCGATTCGTTGGAACGTCACCCCTCAGTGCCTACAAGCGGCTCATATCGACGACGACCCCCTCGTAACCATCCAGGGACAGGATCGGTCTCTCGGACGTCTGGTCTGCGACCGGACCGGCGGTGGACACGAGGACCCGGCCGCCGCCCAGGTCGATCTCGCGGGACGAGGGACCCAGGTTCAGGTGAACTTGGATCGCGCCTTCTGGGTGCCACCGTTCGAACGCGAGTACGTTCTCGGCGGCGGGGAGCGACCGGTAAGCGCCGACGGCGAGCGCCGGTCGCTCGCAGCGGAGGCGGATCAGTGCTCGGAAGAGACTGAGCAAGCTACCGGGGTCATCCCGCTGGCGCTCGACCGTCAGAGCCGGGTCGTCCGAAGCCAGGGGTAACCAGGGCTCGGCGGTCGAGAACCCGCCATTCGGCCCCGTCGTCCAC
>CALAEC010000095.1 GCA_937890785.1 uncultured Actinomycetes bacterium | reverse complement strand
CCCGGCGACGAGGTGCTGGTCCCAGACCCGGGGTACCCGGTGTACGAGTCCGGGAGCCGACTGGCGGGGGGCATCCCCGTGTCGCTGCCGCATCCCGAGGAGGCCGGCTTCCTGCCCGACCTCGGTTCGGCGCGAGTGTCCGAACGCACGAAGGTGCTGTGGCTGGGGTTCCCGTCGAACCCCACGGCCGCCGTGGCCGAGCGATCCACGCTGGAGGACGCCGTGGCGTTCGCCCGGGAGCACGACCTGCTGCTGGCGCACGACGCCGCGTACTCGGAGATCACCTTCGACGGCTACCAGGCCCCCAGCGTCCTGCAGGTCTCCGGGGCGAAGGACGTGGCCGTCGAGTTCGGCTCGATGTCGAAGACGTTCAACATGACCGGCTGGCGGGTGGGCTGGGCGGTGGGGAACGCCCAGGCGATCAAGGCCCTAGCGACGGTGAAGACGAACATGGACTCCGGCATCTTCAATGCGATCCAACGTGCGGCGGTGGCCGGGCTGACCGGACCGATGGATCACCTGGTCGAGTCGCGGGAGCGGTACCGGCGCCGCCGCGACCTCGTGGTCGACACGCTGAATTCGCTCGGCTGGACGCTGAAGCCGCCGCTCGGTTCGTTCTACGTGTGGTTCCCCACGCCAGACGGCATGTCCTCGGCCGACTTCTGCGAGCTGCTCCTGGAGCGGGCCGGCGTGGTGGCCGCGCCGGGCCCGGGGTACGGCGCGCTCGGCGAGGGCTGGGTGCGGTTCGCCACGACCGTCACCGACGACCGGCTGGCCGAGGCCATGGACCGGCTCCGGTCGGTCCTGGAGTGAGCGTGGGCGCGGGCCGGATCTCCGAGTCGCCGCTGTCGGCCACGTGGCGTCCCTCGGTGCTCGAACCGGCCGTGCTGGCAGGGATCGATCGCCGGGGGGACGAGGCGTCGCTGGACGAGCTGGCGGCGCTGGCCGACACGGCCGGTGCCGAGGTGATGGGCCGGCTGGTGCAGCGTCGCGACGAGCCGGACCCCACCACCTTCATCGGGAAGGGGAAGCTGGACGAGCTCCACGCGCTGATCCACGCCACCGAGGCCAGGCTGGTGGTGTTCGACGACGAGCTGACGCCCGCCCAGCTCCGCAACCTCGAGGAGCGGTTGAAGGTCAAGGTGGTGGACCGCACCGCGCTGATCCTGGACATCTTCGCCATGCACGCCGCGTCGAAGGAGGGCAAGACTCAGGTCGAGCTGGCCCAGCTGAACTACCTCCTGCCCAGGCTGCGGGGATGGGGCGAGGCCATGTCGCGGATGGGCGGCGGCATCGGCACGCGGCGGGGCCCCGGCGAGACGAAGATGGAGGTGGACCGCCGGCGGATCCGCCGCCGGATCAGCAAGCTGACCGGCGACCTCCGCGACTTGGCCACGACCCGTGAGGTCAAACGGCGCGGGAGGGAGCGGTCGGGCGTGGCCCAGGTGGCCCTGGTCGGGTACACGAACGCCGGCAAGTCGACGCTGATGAACGCGCTGACCGGAGCGGGGGTCCTGGTCGCCGACCAGCTGTTCGCCACGCTCGACCCCACGGTGCGCCGGCTTCGCCTCCCGGGTGGCCGCACCGCCACGCTGTCGGACACCGTCGGATTCGTGCGCAAGCTTCCACACGACCTCGTCGAGGCGTTCCGGTCCACGCTCGAGGAGGTCTCGCTGGCTTCGCTGATCCTCCACGTGGCCGACGCCTCGGCCGAGGACGTCGAGGACCAGATCGCTGCGGTCCGGGAGGTCCTCGGGGAGATCGGCGCCGGCGGGATCCCGGAGGTCCTTGTCCTGAACAAGGTCGACCTCCTCTCCGAGGGGAACCGCGCCGCCGCGGCCCGTCGCCACACCGAGGCCGTGGCCGTCTCGGCGCTGCGAGGAGAGGGCCTCGACCCGCTGCTGGAGCGGCTGGAGGCCGCGCTGCCGCGGCCGCCGATCGAGGTCGAGCTGGTGGTTCCGTACGACCGACAGGACGTGGTGGCCCGCCTGTACCGGGAGGCCGAGGTGGTGTCGGCGGAGCCCGACACGACCGGGACGGCGGTTCGGGCCCGGGTCCGTGAGGACCAGCTGGCCTGGGCCGGCGGTTTCTCGGTCCGCCCGGTGGCCCGGCGGAGCAGGATCGGCTAGAGGCGGCGGAGGACCGCCACCACCTGGCCGAGGATCCGGCCGCCCTCGGGCAGGTCGAACGGCTCCATGGTGGGGTTCTCGGGTACGAGGGTCACCCTCCGGCCCCGTCTGCGGAGGCGCTTCACCGTGGCCTCCTCCTCGGCCGGGCCGGGCACCTGGGCGGCGACGATCGAGCCGTCCTCGGCCACGTCCTGGCGCCGGATCACCACGAGGTCGCCGTCGAGGATGCCCGCGTCGACCATCGAGTCCCCGCTGACCCGGAGCGCGAAGTGCTCCTCGTCGCCGGCCAGGCCGGCGTCGACGGCCACGTGGTCCTCGATGTGCTCCTCGGCCAGGACCGAGGCCCCGGCGGCGATCCGGCCGAGGATGGGCACGGTGACCGCCCCGGCGCCGCGGGGCCTGGTGCCGGCCACCTCAATGGCCCGGGGCTTGGCCGGATCCTTCCGCAGCAGGCCCTTCCGCTGCAGGTTCGCCAGCTGGGCGTGGACGCTCGAGGAGGAGGTGAGCCCGACCGCCTCCCCGATCTCGCGGACCGTGGGGGGGTACCCGCGCTCCAGCACGGTGCGGCGGATGAACTCGACGATCCGCTGCTGCCTCGCCGTCAGATCGTTCATGTCAGTGGGGGAGGCTAGCATGACCCCGGCATGGAATCAAACACCTGTTCGACTCTTGACGGGCGAACACACGTTCGGCATACTGGCCCGGTGAGTCGAACACGGGTTCGATGGGACCGAGCAGCCGTGCTGGTCGCGGTGGTGGTCGGGACCTTGTGGGGGGCCGGGTCGGCCCTCGGGGGTGCCGAGGCTGGGAGCGATCCGGTCCGCCGGTACGTCGTGGCCGAGGGCGACACCCTGTGGGAGATCGCCAGGAGGTTGGTGGGCCCCGAAGG
>CALAEC010000094.1 GCA_937890785.1 uncultured Actinomycetes bacterium | reverse complement strand
CGACCATCGCCGTCAACCAGGTCGAAGGCGGGGACGTCGACAACCCGGTCTTCGACGCAACCCTGGAGCTGGAAGAGCTGGGCTAAGGGTCTCGAAGAGAGCAAGGGAAGAACGAAGACGCTGCGGGTGGACCGTGGGTCCACCCGCAGCGCTTCGGCGAGAGGCTGATGAGCGAAGCGACGACGACGGTTGAGGCCCCCCAGCGCCGGCTGTTCCTCCAGCGGGTCCCGTGGCGCGCCATCATCCTGATCGGGCTCAGCGCGATCCTGCTGGTGGGGATCGTCCTCGGGACGGCCGCCACCCTCCAGCAGGGCCGGTTCAGCGGAGCAGACTGGACCCGGCTGGCCGTCGGGGGGGTCACCCGGGGGAGCGTCTACGCGATCATCGCCGTCGGATACACCCTGGTCTACGGGATCCTGTTCCTGATCAACTTCGCCCACGGCGAGGTATTCATGGCCGGGGCCTTCAGCACGCTGTTCGTGGCTCGGGCACTGGACGAGGCGGGGATGCTGAACGGCAGCCCCTTCCTGTCGATCGGCATCCTGTTCGCGTCCTCGATGTTGATCTCGATGGTGGTGGCCATCGTCCTGGAGCGCGTGGCGTACCGGCCCCTGCGCGGCTCGCCGAGACTGATCTTGCTGATCACGGCCATCGGGGCGTCGCTGTTTCTGCAGAACAGCTTCCGGGGATTCTTCGGCGCCGGCTCGACGGCCTACCCGAACATCGACGTCCTGGTGGGGCAGATGTCCATCTTCGGGGTGGCGATCCAGCGCAAGCAGCTGATCGTGATCCTCGGGGCGCTGATCCTGATGGTGGGCCTGTACCTCTTCATCGAGCGCACCAAGACGGGACGGGCCATGCGGGCCGTGGGCGAGGACAAGGAGATCGCGGCCCTCATGGGGATCGA
This sequence comes from uncultured Actinomycetes bacterium, assembly GCA_937890785.1. Taxonomy (GTDB): domain Bacteria; phylum Actinomycetota; class UBA4738; order UBA4738; family CALAEC01; genus CALAEC01. The sequence continues at coordinate 4,901 of CALAEC010000094.1, read as the reverse complement.
CGTCGACCGCGTGATCGTGACCACGTTCGCCATCGGGGGCCTCCTGGCCGGCGCGGCCGGGATCCTGTTCGTGTTCGTGTTCAACCAGGTCAACTACTTCATGGGATTCGTCCCTGGCATCAAGGCGTTCACGGCCGCGGTGCTCGGGGGGATCGGCAACGTCCTGGGAGCGGGGATCGGCGGGATCCTCCTGGGCGTCCTGGAGAGCGTGGGTCCGCGCCTGGTCCTCACCGGCGCCGGCATCCCCTCGCCGGACCAGCTCCAGCCCGTGGTGGCGTTCGGGGTCCTGGTCCTGGTCCTGCTCTTCAGGCCCGGCGGGATCCTGGGCTCCGAGGAGGAGAAGCGAGCCTGACATGGCGACGGTGACGGAGACGGCGGCGGCGATCGCCCGGCGACGGGCAGCCCGGGCGGGCAGCGCGGCCCGCAGGGGGCTTCGGGGCGGCCTGCTCGGGGGCGTGATCGTGATCTACCTGGCCGCGGTCGGCCTGGTGGAGCGGTTCAACGGCACGAACGTGATCACGGGCGTGATCACCCTCGGGCCGATCTTCTTCCTGGCCGCCATGCTGTTGACGGGGTACCTGGCGTCCCGCGACCCCAAAGTCGATGGCCAGGTGGTCCCGGTTACGGCCCGGGACCGGCTGATGGCCGGCCTGGTGGCCGGGGCGGTGACCGGCGTGGTGGTGGGGGCGTTCATCCTGCTGTTCAACGCCGTGAACATCCGCGACATCTTCGTGTCACTGTCGCCGATCGTCCTGGGCGACATCCTCACGTTCGGACAGGAGCCGGCCGTGGGGGCCCTGCTCCAGGTGGGGGTGGCCGTGCTCCTCGCGGTGGCCGGCGCGTCCCTGCGTCTTCTGAATCCGGCGAACCGCAAGCCGTTCGTGGCGGGACTGGCCACGTTGCTGATCGTCGGCGTCATGGAACGGCTGCTGCGCGTCATGCTCGACACCCTGGGCCTGGAGACCGCGTGGCTGTACCGCCGCGGGGGGCTCACGACCACCGGGGCCATCGCGATGTTCGCGGTGGGGGCCGTGGTGTCGTACCTGGCCACCCACCGCGCGGCCATCTTCCAGCGCCTGGCCGGCGAGCGACGGATCGGCGGGGGGGATGGGGGAGCGCTGCCGCCGAGCACCCAGGAGAACCTGGCCTTCGGCCTGGGGCTGGCCTCGCTGGGGCTGTCCGGCTTCCTGGCCGTCCAGGGCCTGGTCGGCGAGCCGGCCTCCGGCGGGCTGCTGATCCTGGCGCTGGTGATCGGGCTGCTGGCCATCGGCGTCGCCGCGGTCACGGTCCGGAAGCGGACGGGGGGCTCGGCCAGGGGATCGGTCCGCGCCGGACGGGCCGGGATCGGGTTCTTCGCCGCGATCGCGGGGGTGTTCGTCATCGTCCCGCTGATCGTGGGGGTCTTCCTCAGCCACGCCATGGTGACGGTGGGCATCTACGTGCTGCTGGGACTCGGATTGAACATCGTGGTCGGGTACGCGGGACTCCTGGACCTCGGGTACGTGGCGTTCTTCGCCGTAGGCGCCTACAGCATGGCCCTGTTCACGGCCCTCCAGTCGAGCCTGGTCACCGAGGGCGTCGGTGAGTTCGGGAGCGGGTCCCAGGTCGCCGCCGAGCAGCCATGGACGGACTTCTGGGTGGCCCTCCCCATGGTCATCGTCATCGCCGTGGTGGCCGGGGTGGTGATCGGGGCCCCCGTCCTCCGGCTCCGGGGCGACTACCTGGCCATCGTCACCCTGGGCTTCGGCGAGATCGTGCGAGTGATCGTCCGGTCCGACTGGGCCGCGCCCTTCCTGGGCGGCTCCCAGGGGATCAAGCAGATCCAGCCCCCGGCGCCGGACGTGTTCGATTTCGGGAGCCCGCAGAACCTCTACTACCTGGTCCTGGTGTTCATCCTGCTGGCGATCTACGTGTCGTGGCGCCTCCAGTACTCTCGCGTGGGCCGGGCCTGGGCGGCCATGCGCGAGGACGAGGACGTGGCCGAGGCCATGGGCGTCAGCGTCATCAAGTACAAGCTCCTGGCCTTCGCCATGGGCGCCGCGGTGGGGTGCCTGTCCGGGGCGTTCTTCGCCGTCCAGCTCTCCGTGATCACCCCCGACAGCTTCGAGCTGCTGGTGTCGATCACCGTGCTGGCCGCCATCATCCTGGGCGGCCTCGGGAGCATCCCTGGGGTGATCATCGGCGCGGTGGTGCTGGTGGGGCTCCCCGAGGTCCTGCGGGACTTCGCCGAGTACCGGCTGCTGTTCTACGGGGCCATCCTGGTAGGGATCATGATCCTCCGACCCGAAGGGCTCATCGCCAGCGCCCGTCGCCGGCGTGAGCTGCACGAACGCAACATCGAGGCCCGGTTCGCCGGGGAGTACGCGGCGGGCGAGGCGGAGGCGGCGCTGACGGCGGCCCCCGGGGAGGCCAAGCAGGAGACATGAGCCTCCTCGAGGTCACGGGGCTGTCGAAGCGGTTCGGCGGGCTGGCCGCCGTCGACGACGTGGACTTCCACGCCGATGAGGGCGAGATCGTCAGCGTGATCGGGCCGAACGGGGCCGGGAAGACCACGCTCTTCAACATCGTGACCGGCTTCTACGAGCACGAGCAGGGGACCATCGAGTTCGGCGGGCACAACATCGCCGGGCTCCAGCCGAACCAGATCACGAAGCTCGGCATCTCCCGCACGTTCCAGGCCGTCCGCCTGTTCCCGGCCATGACCGTGCTGGAGAACGTGATGGTGGGCCAGCACAGTCGGAGCCGCTCGGGCGTGTTCGGCTCGATCCTCCAGCTTCCGGGCACGAAGCAGGAGGAGCAGAGGATCGAGGAGAAGGCCCGCGAGATGCTGGCGTTCTTCGGGCGCGCCCTGCTGCCGCGAGCCGACGAGCTGGCCTCGGGGCTGGCGTACGCGGACCGCCGGCGGCTGGAGATCGCCCGAGCCATGGCCACCGAGCCGAAGGTGCTCCTGCTCGACGAGCCAACCGCGGGGATGAACGCCCGGGAGAAGGAAGAGGTCATCGAACTGGTCGGCCGGCTCCGCCGAGAGATGGGGTACACGATCGTGCTGATCGAGCACGACATGCCGGTGGTCAAGGGGGTGTCGGACCGGGTCGTGGCCCTCGACTTCGGTAGAAAGATCGCCGAGGGGACCTACGAGGAGGTCTCGAGCAACGAGCGCGTCATCGAAGCGTACCTCGGCACCGAGCACGCGGAGACCGCCTGATGAGTGACGGCGCCGCGGTCCTGGAGCTCGAGGAGGTCCACGCCGCCTACGGCGCGGTGCTGGTCCTGAACGGGATCAGCCTCGAGGTCCGTCGAGGCGAGATCGTGTGCCTGCTCGGGCCGAACGCGGCGGGGAAGACCACCACCCTCCGGGCCATCCTGGGGCTGACGGCGCCCACGGCGGGCGAGATCCGGGTCGAGGGCGACCGTGTCGACGGCCTCCCCACCCCGAGGATCGTGGCCAAGGGGATCACGATGGTGCCCGAGAACCGCCGGCTGTTCGCCAAGATGAGCGTGCGAGAGAACCTGGAGATCGGGGCGCAGCTCCGGAGCGATGATGCAGGGATCAAACGGGATCAGGACCGGGTACTCGAGCTCTTCCCCCGTTTGAGCGAGCGTCTGTCGCAGAAAGCCGGCACCCTGTCGGGCGGGGAGCAGCAGATGCTGGCCATCGGCCGGGCCCTGATGGCCAGCCCGAAGGTCCTGTTGATGGACGAGCCGTCGATGGGCCTGGCCCCGATCCTGGTGGAGCAGGTGTTCAAGACCATCAGGGAGATCAACGAGCAGGGCACCACGATCTTCCTGGTCGAGCAGAACGCCAAGATGGCGCTCTCGATCGCGAACCGGGGCTACATCCTCCGGGGCGGCGAGATCGTGCTGGCCGACACCGCACAGAACCTGCGGGACAGCGCTCAGATGCAGGAGGCCTACCTGGGCGGGTGAGGTGCGCCTCCCGCTGATCGACGCGGACGAGCTGGCGCGCCTCCTCCCGATGCCCGCCGCCATCGACGCCCTGGAGCGGGCGTTCGCCGAACCGGAGCTGCCCGAGGCGCCCCAGCGCACCGTGGTCGAGGTTGCCGCCGGGGAGCTGCTCCTGATGCCGGCGGCCGGCTCCGCCGGGGTCGGGGTGAAGCTGGTGACCCTGGCCCCAGACAACCCGGGCCGCGGCCTGCCGTTCGTGCAGGCGGCCTACGTGCTGTTCGACCCCGACACGCTGTCGCCACGGGCCGTGCTGGACGGCACGGCCCTGACGAACCTGCGGACGGCCGCGGTGTCCGGGGTGGCCACCCGCCACCTGGCCGGGCCGGAGGCGTCACGGCTGGTGATCTTCGGGGCAGGGGCGACGGCGACCGCGCACCTCGACGCCATGGTGGCGGTCCGGCCGATCCGCTCGCTCGGCGTCGTCTCCCGCTCTCGGGGCGCCGCGGAGACGCTTGCCGCCCGGGGGCGGGACCGGGGGCTGGAGGCCGATGTAGCCGGCGCCGAGGCCGTGGGCGAAGCCGACATCGTCTGCACCTGCACGACCAGCGAGCGTCCCGTGTTCGATGGTGGCCTCCTGGCCCCGGGCGCGCACGTGAACGCGATCGGCGCCTACCGGCCGGATATGCGGGAGCTCGACGACGAGGCCGTGGCCCGGGCCCGGCTCGTGGTCGAGACCCGGGAGGCGGCTCTGGCGGAGGCGGGCGATCTCCTGATCCCGATGCGGGCGGGGCGGATCGGCCCCGACCACGTCGTGGCCGAGCTCGGCGAGGTGGTCCGCGGCGCCATGGTCCGCCGGGGACCGGAGGACGTCACGCTGTTCAAGTCCGTGGGCATCGCCCCCGAGGACCTGGCCGTGGCCCGGGCGGCCCTCGACGCGCGCGGCTAGGCCGCCACCGTCCAGGGGGCCGCCGACAGGTACCGGGCCCGCAGCAGGT